>JAKSAU010001002.1 GCA_022361535.1 Desulfobacterales bacterium | reverse complement strand
CCTGTGCAGGAGCAAAGGCAAGGGTTTCAAAAAGGTATGACTCAGCATATTTTGCTGTGATCGGATTACTCTTGGTACAGTAGACACCTTTAGAGGGGCCTTAAACCCAGATGAAGCATTTTCTGCTGAACATTGGATGGATAGTCTTGGAGCAGCTGCCATAGTTACTGGTGGAATAAAAATGGCGGATAAAGTGGCTCCAGGCATTGTATCTGTTAAAGATGATATAACTAAGGTGTATGACGATTTGTTTAAGAAGAAGACAATGGGGCCGATTAAATCTGCTGATGAAGGATTTGACTCTTTTAGAGCATTAAAGAAACATCTTGGCTCAGGAGGTGAAGGAAATCACTGGCATCATATTGTCGAACAATCTCAGATAAAAAAATCTGGATTTAGTGCAAATTCTATTCAAAACACTGGTAACATTATAGCAGTCGACAAAGCAATACATGCAAAGATAACGGGTTATTATGGTTCTATTCAACCGTTCTCTGATGGTATGAAGGTGAGAGACTGGCTTGCTGGTCAAAGTTTTGAGGAACAATATAAGTTTGGTGTGGATGTTTTAAAGAACTTTAAGGTAATTGATTAGAAAGGACTGATAGATATTAAAAATAGAGATACACTAATTAAAAACTATATAATTAGTGCTAAAAAGCATGGTGAAGCAACATTTGAAGGTGACTATAAGCTTTGTAATAAGGAAGCTAAGAAGTTGACAAAGATTTATGAAATCATGGGAAGTGACATTACATTTGGTGAGTCAATACTGTCAGAGCTTCTTAAAAATGATGATGTTGCTGTTAAAATATGGGCGGCGGCTCATTCGCTGGGTCTTAAAATTAATGTTAGTAAAGTAGAACAAATTTTAAGAGAAATTAGTGAAGATGAGAGCGTTGGGATTTTAGCTTTTAATGCAAAAATGACTTTAAAGAAGTGGACAAATGATGGTTTCTTAAAATTCTAAATCTTTGTTTTGCACTCTACATTGATAGCGGTGATGATTATTTTATCATTGTATTTTCAGGGGCGGGGGTACCCATTGTTTAGCGGAACAATACCACAATTACTATAAAGGTTACCCTCACCAGTCCTGTGAGATAATTTTCTAAATTTCTCTGTACACACAAAATAAGGCTAAACGACTAAAAAACTGAATACAGAAAACCGCATACTATATCTATGGCTACAGTGGGAAGGTACTGCTGGAAGAGAGCAGGGAAAGCGTCTCACCGGAGCTAAGCTATGCTAGCTACATCTATGCCTTTGATAAGACATTTGCTAAAGTAGATGGGATTATTGGGTTAAGTACAGAGATAACCTATTTCCACTATGACAATTTAGGCTCAACCAAATTGATGACCGACCAAGACGGT
>JAKSAU010000522.1 GCA_022361535.1 Desulfobacterales bacterium | reverse complement strand
TTTTGGCGGATTACTATTCAAATGACCAGGCAAATAAGATCCCAACCGATTTAGAAGACTTGACGGCTCAGAAAGTTGTTTTGTTTTCAGGTCTTGCCAATAATACCTCTTTTAAGGAAACAGTTGCCAGGCAAGGGGTAAAGGTGTTAGACCATCTTGAATTCGAAGACCATTACAGGTATAAAAGAGCAGATTTTTTATCCATCCGTAATCGTGCAGAAGAGGTGGGGGCGGATGCGATACTGACAACGGAAAAAGACTGGGTAAAGATGGACCCGGAATTTGTTTGGAAAATGAATATAGTTGTCATTGGTGTCAGGATCATGTTTTCAGATCCCCAAGCCTTTGAGGCATTTATTATATCGGAACATATACATGGGCGATGACCTGATATACAGACTGTTGAGACTGCTGGTATGGACCCTGGGCCTTATGCCCGTGAGCCTGGCAGATTTTTGTGCCGACCTTATTGGCCTGCTCTGGTTTAAAATTGATAGACGCCACAGGCGTGTCACTATCGACAACCTTACCTATGCCTATGGTGACCAGATGGATCCAAGGCAAATAGAGATACTCTCAAAAAAGGTGTTCAAAAATATTGCTGCAATTCTGTTCGAGGTGGCCTGGGCACAGAAATTTGATAAACAGGACTTTCTTTCCCATTTCACCATCAAAGGGCTGGAACATGTGAAAAATGCACATGCCAAAGGCCGCGGCCTGATTGTCGTCACCTGCCATATGGGGAATTTCGAGATGCTCATCCCTGCTATTGATGAGACAGGGTTTAAGGGGTACGCAATATACAGGGCCCTGGATTTTAAACCTCTGGACCGCCTGATTCGGAGCGCCCGCCAGCGGTTTGGCGTGACTATGATTCCAACCAAGGGCGCCTCAAGGAAGATAAAAGAGGTTTTGTCCCAGGGAGCGGTTGTTGGGACCCTGCTGGATACCAATGTAAGCTGGCACAAAGGGATCTTTGTGGATTTTTTCGGCCGGCCTGCCTGCACTAACAAGGGGATTGCCAAGCTGGCATTGAAAAGTGGTGCCCCAGTCATACCCATGTATACGGTTCGCAAAAACAGAAAATTTATCATTGAGTTTTTGCCTGAGATCCCCACTATTGAGACAAATGACAGTATCAAAGATCTTGAGATCAACACTGAAAACTATAGCAAAGCTATTGAATTAATGGTCAGAAAATATCCGGACCAGTACTTCTGGGTTCATAACCGTTGGAAAACCAAGAATTTTTGCCCCTGGCCAAGAGATGTGAAAACGCATGACAAAAAATAAATTAAACCCCTCCAGAATATTGATACGCGGGGCAAACTGGGTCGGTGATGCCATCATGACAACCCCGGTGATCAGGGCTGTCAGGAAAAATTTTCCGGATGCCCATGTCACAATTCTTGTAAAACCATGGGTCGCCCCTGTTTTTGATAATAATCCGTTTGTTGACAGGGTGATGATTTATGATGACAACGGCCGTCATAACAAGGGATGGGGCACTATCCGGCTTGCAAAGGATTTAAGGCGGTATGGCTTTGATATGGCCGTGTTGATGCAAAATGCATTTGAAGCAGCGTTGATAACGTTTCTTGCCGGTATTGCGAATCGCATCGGCTATAACACCGATGGCAGGACCCTGCTTTTGGACAGAAGCATCAAGCTTGATCCGGCACTCAAAAAAGTTCACCTTATAGATTACTATCGGGGAATTCTGAAAGGTGCAGGGCTCTTTGATGACGGAAGAACCCTTGACCTTTTTATTGGAGATAAGCAAAGGTACGAGGCTGAGAAGATGCTTCGTGAAAAAAACATTGATCTTTCCCGCCCTGTCATCGCAATAAATCCGGGCGCAACCGGTGGAACTGCCAAGCGGTGGTTTCCCGAACGGTTTGCTAAGCTGTCTGCAAAGCTTGCCAAACATTTTGGTGTAAAAGTGATAATTTTCGGAGGACCGGCAGACGATGCCTTAGGAGAAGACATTGCAAAAATGTCTGGGGACCATTGTGTGAATCTTGCCGGTCAAACATCTCTTTCGGGGGCTTTTGCACTGATTGAACGATGCTCCCTTTTTGTTACCAACGATTCGGGCCTGATGCATGCCGCCGCCGCTTTAGGTATAAACCAGGTGGCCGTTATCGGTTCTACCAACCACATTACAACCCCGCCGTCAAATATCAACAGCCGTATCGTAAGGGTGCCTGTAAGCTGCAGCCCATGCATGAAACCGGAATGTCCTTTGGGCCATCATCAATGCATGGACAATATTGACGTTGATATGGTTTTTAAAGAAGCCGTTTCGATGGTGAAAGAGGGGCAGTAGATGAATATCCTGATCGTTAAAATGAGCGCCATAGGTGATGTTATTCACACGCTTCCGGCCTTGAACGCTATCAGGGATCATTTTCCAAAGGCCCGTATTACATGGCTTGTGGAGGAAGCGGCAGCAGATCTTGTTATTGGGCATTCATCCCTTGATAGAGTCATTGTTTCAAAGCGTAAGCGATGGGTAAAACAACTTTTCTCCTCTTCATTTTTTAGTGCCTTTAAAAATATTTTATCCTTTGTCAGGGAGCTTCGGGACACACAGTATGATGCAGTGATAGATTTTCAGGGCCTTCTTAAAAGCGGCGTCATGGTGATGCTTGCTAAGGGGAAAGAAAAAATAGGGTTTGACAAGGGCATGCAACATGCTGAGTCATCTCATCTTTTTTATAATAAGCGAATCCCGCCGGTGAGCATGGAGATTCACGCCCTGAAAAGGGGATTGATGATGATTCAGGCCTTAGGTGTTCACACGGATAAAGTTGAATACAGGCTTCCGGTCACACGTGACGATAAAGCTTCCATTAAAACATTGCTTAACAAAAACGGTGTGTCTGATGAAGACAGGGTGATTTGTATCAACCCACAGGCCACCTGGGAGACAAAGCTATGGGATGATGGGAAGTTTGCAGCATTGAGTGACCAGATACAAAAACACTGCAAGGCCCGGATTGTATTTACAGGCGGCCCCGAAGACAGACCGGTTATCGATACCATTATAGCCATGACAAAAAAGTCCTGTTTAAACCTGGCAGGGCGAACCACCTTGAAAACCCTGGCAGCTTTATATGAACGGGCGGACCTTCTTGTGACAACGGACACAGGGCCCATGCATCTTTGTGCTGCAACAGGAACACGTGTGGTTGCTATTTTCGGATCTACTGCACCGTGGCGGACCGGGCCATATGGTTGTGATCATGTGGTTGTGCGTTCAAATTTAGGGTGTTCTCCCTGTTTTAAAAGAGAGTGTTCCCATAAAAACTGCATGGAAAGCATTTCAGTGGATCAAGTTATGTCAGCAGTAATAAAACAGATTGGATCGGCAATATGAACCTGTCAGTCATTGTAACCACTTATAACCGCCCGGACAGTTTAAAACGGGTCCTTGAAGGGCTTTTAAAACAAACACAGCTGCCTGACCAGATTATCGTCGCCGATGACGGGTCCACAAAGGAAACTTCAAAGTTAGTTAACCAGATGGCCCTTTCATCTTCTGAGTGCCCAATACTTCACGTCTGGCATGAGGATTCAGGGTTCCGTGCGGCTGAGATTCGAAACAAGGCCATTTTAAAGTCTTCAGGTGACTATATTGTATCTCTTGACGGCGATTGTATCCCGGGCAGAAATTTTATCCGGGATCATAGTCAGTTGGCTAAGCCCGGATATTTTTTCCAGGGAAAACGGGTGCTTGTTGAAAAAAAGCTTGAACGTGATTTTAACTTCTCGCACACCCAGAGTATATTGAAGCTGGCTTTTAACACCGTTAAAGGAAATATTTCCAACGCCCACCATCTGATACGGATTCCTTTTTTTCCCGCTTTAACAACCACCAGAATGTCAGGAATTCGAAGCTGCAACATGGGGTTTTTCAGGAAAGACCTTTTTGCCGTGAACGGATTTAATCAGGCATTCCAGGGATGGGGCAGGGAGGACTCAGAACTTGCAGCAAGGCTTTACAATTATGGCCTCAAGCGCAGGGAGCATCCCTTTATGGCAATGTGCTTTCATCTATG
>JAKSAU010000803.1 GCA_022361535.1 Desulfobacterales bacterium | reverse complement strand
GCTTGCTGAATTGGATGTTGTGAAAGAAAAAACTCCGGGGAACTCTTTTGCCATGAAGATTATGGTGAGAGGTTTGCTTGGTGGCCACTCTGGAGATGATATTCATAAGGGTAGGGGAAATGCCAATAAAATTTTAGCCCGTTTTTTATGGAAAGCCATTCGTAATTATGGGGTCCGTATTGCAGACTTTAATGGAGGAAACCTTCGTAATGCAATAGCTCGCGAGGCATATGCTGTGGTAATTGTGCCGAATGTACAGAAAGAAAAGTTGGTTGCTGAAATTAATATGTTTTCAGCTGATGTAGAATTTGAATTTGAAAGAACAGAGCCAAACCTGGTTGTTGATCATAGCTCTACCAATCTACCTGAAACGGTATTAACCCAGGCGGGCCAGGAACAACTGATTAATTTGTTGTATGCCTGCCCTCATGGTGTTTTGGAAATGAGCACGCGCATGAAAGATATGGTTGAAACTTCTACCAATCTTGCTTCAGTAAAGTTTGTTGAAGACGAAAAAATAGTAATAACAACCAGTCAGCGAAGTGAAATTGATACGCGGAAGTTTTATGCTGCTGAAATGGTACGTTCTGTTTTTGAGCTTGGAGGTGCAAGCGTGAGGCATTCTGATGGCTATCCGGGCTGGGCTCCAAATCCAGACAGTAAAATACTTAAAGTAGCTGTTGAATCATACAAAAAACGGTTTGGCAATAAACCTATTGTGCGTTCAATCCATGCAGGTTTAGAGTGTGGCTTATTTCTTGAGAAGTATCCTAAGCTGGATATGGTTTCATTTGGTCCTACCATTCGTGGAGCACATTCGCCTGATGAACGAATCAATATTGAAACGGTTGATAAATTCTGGAAGCACCTGGTTGATGTCCTGGAGAATATCGATTAAATCCAGGCTGTAAGCCACTCCATAGCTGCTTCTTCCGAAGAGAAAGCTTTGTGTGTAAACGTGTATGAATTTAGCTCTTCTTCAAAAACTTGCGCCAGCGCAATACTTTTGGGAGAGTCATTAAGAAATGCCACACGAAAAATCTTATTAACTTTGAGTGTTTCCTTCGATAGTTGAATGATCTTATCAATATCTGAAGAAGTTAGGACAGACTCAGCATTCCTGTAATCTTCTAAAATCAAAACCTTTTCGGGAAGCTCAATTTTAAGTAAATCATTATGGTATGCCATGATTTCTTGCAAACCATATTCACCTGAGAATTTCACTCTGATAATTTGAGCGTGATCCTCAATAATAATTTGATGCATATTTCACGTAATAAAACCGCAGGTAAAATAGAAAAATAATTATTATAAATCAATGTGTTTTAATGGTTCTGCATATATCATGTATACTTTTTGATCAAAAAGGTCTGGTTTAGTTCAATCATTCTTTTGTTTTAAAAAATGTATCTTAGCAAAAAACCTAAAAACAACTAATTATGAGATT
>JAKSAU010000742.1 GCA_022361535.1 Desulfobacterales bacterium | reverse complement strand
TGCTGAAAAATGAGGATAATATCCTTCCGCTAGACAAGGGTAATATCGGTAAAATCGCACTGCTCGGCCATCTTGCGGATAACGATATCACGGGGGACCACGGCAGCAGCTGGGTCAATCCACCTTACATCACGTCGGTTAAGCAGGGACTGCAAAATCAGCTTGATCATACCGGCATTGAGTTGGTTACGTCGTTTGACAATGAAGACGTCGTGGCAGCACAGAGCGCGGCAAAAGATGCGGATGCCGTTATCATTGTCGCGGGTTCAACCTTTGAAGACGAAGGTGAATCGTTGGGCGGTGGTGGTGATGATTCGTCGGGATTCTTTGATATCGCCGGTGAACTCTTTGATGAGCTTGGCATTGATCCTACGGCATTCTCTCTCGGGCAAAATAAAAAACGTGGCGGAGACAGGAGCACCATTCGGTTAAAGCCTGAGGAAATAAAACTCATCAAGGAAGTTGCAAAAGTCAATAAAAATGTTATATTGATTACTTTTGCAGGGGCGGCTATTATTTATGAAGACATTCTTGAAGACACCAAGGCGATTGTCATGGGCTGGTTTGCAGGCATGGAGGGCGGAAACGCAATCAGTGATATTCTCTTTGGCAAGATCAATCCCAGCGGTAAGACGCCATGTACGTTTGCCAAAGATGAAAGTGATTATGTTGAGCTAGGCAGCGGTCCGGCAGAGGTCTTTTATGATTACTATCACGGATATATGAAGACGGATAAAGAAGGCACTCAGCCTCGCTATCCCTTTGGATTCGGGCTATCCTATACGACATATGCATACGGCAACGAAAAAGCTGTCATCAACGGTAATAAAATAACGGCCAGCTTTGATGTATCCAATACCGGTGATTGCGACGGAGAAGAGATTGCGCAGGTCTATGTCGGTAAAGCTGCGTCTGCAGTGGACAGGCCGACAAAAACAATGCAGGGCTTCAAGCGAGTCGCGGTCAGTGCAGGAGCAACCGTATCAGACAGCATCGATATCCATATGGAGGATTTAAAATACTACGATGAGTCTTCATCTTCATGGATTTTAGAAAAAGGCGAGTATCTTATATACATCGGCAATTCCAGTGCCGCAGAAGACTTGGTAT
>JAKSAU010000729.1 GCA_022361535.1 Desulfobacterales bacterium | reverse complement strand
TTCCGGGGGAGGAGGTAATATGGAAAAGACTCATCGTATCCTGGTTGCTGACGATGATCAACAGATACGGGATATGTTGAAAACCATGTTAGGCAGGCTCGGATATGAGGTAGAAACTGCCTCAGACGGATTCGAAGCCCTAACCTTTTTGGCCTTTGACATTGACCTCATCCTGCTGGATGTCATGATGCCGGGTATGGATGGATTTGAGGTTGTCAGAAAAGTCAGGGAATCAGAAGAATACAACGATATCCCTATCATAATGGTCACAGGTCTAAGTTCCAGGGAAGATCGAATCAATGCCGTCAAAGTAGGGGCTAATGATTACATCAGCAAGCCTGTGGAAAATACAGAGCTCAAGATACGGGTCTCATCACTGCTCAAGATGAAAGACGCCCAGGATGCCATTAAGCGGCACAAAGAGGAACTGGAGAGGGTTGTAGAGCGCAGGACCCAAACATTAAGACAGGCAATGCAGGACCTGACCTTGGCTCAAAGAGAACTTGCCAATGCACACTTGGAGACGATCCACCGCCTGGCCGTGGCAGCCGAGTTCAAGGATAAAGGAACAGCCTCTCACATTAAGCGGATGAGCCATTTTTCAGCCATGATGGCCAGGCTAATGAGATTCCCCCCGGGAGAGGCAGAGTTGATCCTCAATGCCAGCCCCATGCACGATATCGGGAAAATAGGCACACCGGAAGAGATCCTTCTCAAGCCAGGAAAACTAAACCCGCCCCAGTGGGCCGTCATAAAACAACACCCGCTAATCGGTGGACAGATTCTAAAGGGCTCCTCATCTAAATTACTCCAGACAGGAGAAATCATTGCAGTCAGCCATCATGAAAAATGGGATGGCACAGGTTATCCTCATGGACTGAAAGGAGAAAATATTCCCTTGGCCGGCCGCATCTGCTCAGTGGCGGATGTATTTGATGCGCTGACCAGTGTCAGGCCATACAAGGGAGCTATCCCGAACGACAAAGCTCTAAAGATGATGGAAAAAGGATCCGGCACTCATTTTGACCCACAAATCTTTGACCTATTTTCTCAGAACATGAAAGAAGTAGAGGAAATCCAGCAGGAATTTGCAATGGTGGCCTAAAATGTAGGAATTCTGGGACTTGCATATGAGTATTAAAACCAAATGGATTGAAACCCTTTACAGCATCTCAACAGGCTCCAGAAAAGTTCGCAATCTTTTTACACCGATAGGGGCAACCTTTTTCGGTCTTTTAATATTTGCTTTCATTGTCATTGCCTTAAAGACAGATCAAGTATTGAATATTACGGATTTATTTCCCAAACAACTGAGCAGACTATTTTCCATACCGGTTTTCTTGTTGGCGCTTTTCTTAATAGGATGGTCGGTACAAAACTTTATTAAGGTAAAAGGCACTCCGGTCCCATTTAATCCGCCGCCGCAACTGGTTACCTCAGGACCATATAAATACACCAGGAATCCAATGCTAACAGGGGTGTTTTCTTTGCTCTTTGGTTTTGGTTTCTTTTTAGGCTCTGTTTCATTGGTATTTGTTTTCACCCCGCTATTCATCCTTCTAAATTACTGGGAACTCAAGGCGATAGAAGAACCTGAGCTTATTAAACGATTGGGAAAGGATTATGTTGAGTACCGTAAAGAAACGCCTATGTTTTTTCCTATAATTCGTTCAAAAAACAGAGACTGACTTCCAAGCAGTCCAAAATACTTATCATCCGTATGAGAACCTGCAGCTCCGGATATTGCCTTTCACATCTTAGAATGTTACTATCTAACCATATCTTTTCCACGCTCTTTTCTGTTCCACTCTCTTGTTGTTCCCACGCTGTTTTGAGCATTTTTTATCCTGCATATCTCGTTTGATTTTGAGCCAGGCAATTGCTTTCCCATCCAAGTAACAACCGTATTCAAACTGCTGCATACTCAGGTTAACTCATAACAAAGGAGGGAATATGATTGTAAAAGTTATCATTAAACGTGAAGTGAAACCGGGCATGGATCATGATTTTTTTGAACTGCTCAAATCACTTAGATCCCATGCTGTCCAGCAACCAGGTTATATCTCGGGTGAAACCCTGCTTTGTGCAGAAGATACCAACAAGGTACTCATCATCAGTAAATGGGAGAGTCTGGCAGATTGGAAAAACTGGAAAGCAAATCCCCACCGCAGAGAAGTCGATGCAAAAATGGCGGACCTCCAGTTACAACCGACCGAATACGAACCCTATGTGTTCAGCAAATATAAAGCAGCCGCTGAACTTGAATTTCCGCCTCCACTTCAAAAAACAGATTTATAACCTTTTCATTTGCCGTTTCTCATCTGGTAAGACAACTTATGGGAAACGGCAATACCATTTCAATTTATCTTTCCTTTTGTCCTTTTTTGCGGCATAACCCATCTAAAACAAGAATAAAACACCCCAGCCAAAGCCAGACATTTTTTTATTTGACAAAATAAAAGTTGAACTCTATATAATAAGGAAAATATTGTAATATCTTCCAAAACTATAAGGGTTGACATGGCAGCTAATAAAACAGAACTTAGGAAAAAGCAGATTCTGGACACAGCGACAAAAGTCTTTGCAAAAAGGGGATTTCAGGAAGCCACAATCACGGAAATTGCCAAAGGAGCAAAAGTGTCCGAAGCATCAATTTACGAGTACTTTTCCACCAAAGAGGGACTCTTATTTTCGATCCCTGCCCAGTCCAGCCAGAACCTGTTTGAGACCATGGCCTTCCATCTCAAACTTATCCGCGGGGCAGGCAACAAACTTAGGGCAATTGTCTACCTGCTCATGGATTCCTACCAGAAGAACCCCGACTTTGCAGCCGTACTTATGCTGTTTCTCAAACATAATAAAAAATTTCTGGATACGTCCGGCCATCACGTTATTAAAGAAGGGGTCAGGCAGATCACACACGTCATTGAAGAAGGCATCGAATCAGGTGAATTCAAACCGGACCTCAATCCTTATCTTATCCGCGCCATGGTCCTGGGCACCATTGAGCATTTGGTCACCAACTGGGTAATGACAGGCAGCCCGGACCAGTTAATCGAGTTTGTTGACCCGTTGATCGACAGTCTGCTGGCTGGCATTGAGTCATCCAAAGTATAAGCAGCTGAGCCTTTTTGCGGGGACTTTCTTAAGAGAAACTGTTTTTTTTGACTAAAAATAAAAGGAGAACTTTATATATGAAAACCGGATGATCGGTTTTCACTGCCAATAACCGTTTATACAAGGAGGATGATGTGACACCAGCCCTGCGTTATGAAGACAAACCCTGGCTCAAATTTTACGACCCGGGCGTACCCGAGTTTATTGAATTCGATGATACTCTCCTCCACCAATACCTTGAAACCAACAGTCAAAAAGTACCGGACAACATTGCCCTGATTTTCCAGGGGTATTCCATCACTTACAAAGAATTCAATGAAATGGCAGACGCCTTTGCCGCTTTTCTCCAAAAACAGGGCGTTAAAAAAGGGGATGCCGTGGCTATTCTTCTGCCAAACGTGATTCCCTGCCCTGTGGCGTTCTATGCGATCATGAAAATCGGTGCTGTGGCCGTAATGAACAACCCGTTGTATGCAGACCCGGAACTGCTTCACCAATTCAACGATTCTAAAGCCACCCATTTGATCACCCTGGATCTTCTGGCAAACAGGATGATTGACCTTAGACCCAAAACAGGGATTAAAGATATCGTGGTCACCTCCATAGGTGATTACCTGCCGTTCCCTAAAAACTTGCTTTTTCCCCTGGTCGCAAAAGGCAAAGGCCTTAAAGCGAGCGTCAAACCGGCAGACAATCTCTTTCAATGGAAAAAGGTCATAAAAGAATACAAAACACAGACACCTACTCCTGTACAGGGAGGTCTGGGACCTGAAGATGTGGCCATGTTCCAGTATACTGGCGGAACTACAGGAGTTTCCAAAGGCGCTATACTGACCCATGGCAACCTGAGCCGCCAAACCCAGCAGATCAACAGCTGGCTGCCTACATTCAAGGACAACACCGAAGAGATCATGATGGGTGCTCTCCCCTTTTTCCATGTTATGGGGCTGACCGTATCCATGAACTTTGCTATTGCCAAAGGCTGGGCCAATATCCTGGTTCCAAAGCCTCAGCCAGACCAGCTCCTGGAAGCTATGGTCAAATTCAACCCCACGATTGCACCCTTGGTACCCACCATGTTTATTGGCGTGCTGAACCACCCTAAAACAGCAAGTGCAGATTTAAGTTCCATCAAAGCCTGTGTATCCGGTTCTGCGCCCCTTCCCCTGGAGGTGATTCGGGGGTTTGAAAAAAAGACCGGTTCCGTGATCATTGAAGCTTTTGGCATGACAGAGTCTTCACCTGCCACCCATGTAAACCCATTTAACGAAGGCAAACGTAAGGTGGGAAGTATCGGTGTCCCCCTGCCGGATACGCTTTGCAAAATTGTTGATTTGAATGACCCCGAAAAGGAGATGCCACCGGGAGAACCAGGGGAAATGGTCGTTAAAGGCCCGCAGGTTATGCGAGGTTACTTGAACATGTCCGAGGAAACCCAAAAGACTGTTGTGGATGGATGGCTTCACACAGGCGACATCGCCATGATGGATGAAGACGGCTACTTTTTCATTGTGGACCGCAAAAAAGATATGATTATTTCGGGTGGATATAACGTCTATCCAAGAGATATTGACGAAGTGCTGTTTACCCACCCCAAAGTCATGGAAGCCTGTGCTGTTGGTATCCCCCATCCTACCAGGGGAGAACAGATCAAAGCGTTTGTAGTGCTGGCCCAGGGCCAGACCACAACAGAAAAAGAACTCATTGATTATTGCGCCCAAAAACTTGCCAAATATAAACTGCCTACGAGTGTGGAATTTATTGACGAACTTCCGAAAACCAACGTAGGCAAGGTACTTCGCAAGGACCTTCGGGCCATGGAAGCTGCAAAAAAGGAATAATTAACCATGTATCCCAATCTTTTAAGCCCCATTACCATTAATACTCAAACCATACGCAACCGCATTGCATATCCTTCTTTGGGTCTTCTCTTTTCCTATGACTCCAAGCTCAATGACAGGTATTACAATTTTTTTGAAGAAATGGCCCGAGGAGGCGCAGGCATCGTCACAGTGGGGCCTGTTGGGGTGGACTATATTGGAGCAGGTTTTGTACCTTTATCCCTGGCACAGGACGACGCCATTGATGATTTTTCAAAAGCATGCAGCCTTATCAAAGACCATGGGGCAAGCCCCTGGATTCAGCTTTTCCACGGCGGTGCCTACACCCACCCTTTTCTTATCAACAATGAGGCACCCATAGCGCCTTCAGCCATTTTCTCCAAATACTCTAAAACGACCCCTAAAGAGATGAGTCTGGAGGATATCCAAACCGTGCAGGCAGCATTTGCAAACGCTGCCGTAAGAGCCAAAGAAGCGGGATTTGAAGGAGTGGAGATTATCGGTTCGGCCGGATACCTGATCACCCAGTTTTTGTCACCTTTGAAAAACAAGCGCCAGGATCAGTACGGGGGCAGCTTTGAAAACCGGACACGTTTCCCCAAAGAAATTATTGAGATGATACGGGATCGTGTAGGCCCTGATTATCCCATTGGGGTAAGAATGGCCGGCAATGATTTTGTAAAGGATTCCACAACGGATGAAACCACTCCTGAGGTGGCAAAAGTGTATGAGACTGCCGGTGCAGACATCCTTAATGTAACGGGCGGCTGGCATGAATCCCGTATACCGCAGCTGCCAATGGATCTCCCCAGATCCGGGTTCTCATTTTTGGCCATGAACATCAAGGCAGCTGTCTCCATCCCGGTTATGGCTTCCAACCGCATTACCACACCGGACCAGGCAGAAAAGATCCTTGCAGACGGTCAGGCCGATATGGTGAATTTAGGACGGGTGTTGATTGCAGACCCCTATTGGCCGCAGAAGGCTGCCGATGGTAAGCCCGAAGAAATCCGGCCATGTGTGGCCTGCTCCCAGGGTTGTACCGATGAATTGTTCAACGGCAGGCCGGTTTCCTGCATAGGCAATGCAAGGGCCGGGTTTGAAGGGGAGCGTAAAATCACGAAAACAACATCCCCTAAAAAAATAATGGTGGCAGGTGCAGGTGTTGCCGGGCTTGAAGCCGCAATAACGGCTGTCCGTGCCGGGCATCATGTAGATCTTTACGAAAAAGCAGACGACATCGGCGGGCAGTTATTTATTGCTGCTGCCCCGCCCCACAAAAAAGAAATTTTGGAATACTTGAGATACTACCGGGCTATGTTAAAAAAATATCAGGTGCCGGTTCATTTGAATACTCGGGTAACAGCCGATCTGATCCGCAAAAAATCCCCGGACCACCTGATCATTGCCCAAGGAGCGGCACCGCTTACACCACCTATTGATGGGATTGATGACGCATCTGTTATGTCCGCTTGGGATGTGCTTGCCAAAGATCCATGTCTGGGCAAAGAGGTGGCAGTAATCGGAGGAGGTGCCGTAGGTCTTGAAACAGCTCATTTTGCTGCGGCAAAAGGATGCCTTACCCCTGAAATGCTTCATTTTCTGATGACTTATGAAGCCTTGCCGCCGGAACGGCTGCGCCATTACATGTTCAAGGGCACTTCACAGGTGACAGTCTTTGAGATGCTCGAAAAGGCTGGCCAGGACGTCGGCAAGTCTACCAAGTGGATTCTCATGGGCAATCTGAAACGCCATGGAGTAATAATAAAGACGTCTGCAAAGGTTCTGTCCATTAAAGATGGATCTGTTACCTTTGACCACAATGGAGAGATCAGCACACAAAAGTTTGACTCTGTAATCCTTGCTTCAGGGTCAACCTCTGTGAATACTCTTGAACAAACAGCCAAAGAGTTGGAATGTTCGTACACGATTATCGGCGACAGCATTAAACCGGGAAAAATAAATGATGCCATTCATGGCGGTTTTCTGGCAATAGCCGATCTGTAATCTTATCTTTTGAATATCCGGCCGATTCCCGACACCGGCCGGACCTCTTTCCTTTTTTCTCTATCAATTCCAGTTATTTAACGAAAATAACAAAAACCTAGTATTTCATTCTTTCACGAAATAGGTTAAATACTTAGTTATACCTAAATGATATGGATAAACATGAAAATTTTCGCCTTGAACAAGCAAAAGTATGGAGTATTAGGGGTTGCTATCCTTGCTGTTTTTATATTTGGCAACCTTGGCATAACTACTTCTGTTTCATGCAGGGACAAGGTGACTCTTACCAACGGTGAATGGGCACCTTACACTTCTGAAAACCTTCATAAGTTCGGTCTTATGTCACAGGTTGTTACCGAAGCGTATGCCCTGATGGGTATTGATGTTGAATACAAATTCTTTGACTCATGGAAACGAAGCTATGTCCTGGCCCAAAAGGGGGAATTTGACGGATCTATCGCCTGGAGCCCCAAAGCCGAGCGAAATAAAGATTTTTTCTTTTGTGATCCGGTTATCATACGCAAAAATGTTATTTTTCATCTCAAAACACTGGATTTCGACTGGCAGTCCTATGAAGATTTAGCCCGATACCGTTTGAGCATGACTTTGGCTTATTTCTATGGCAAAGAATTTGACAGAGCTGTCCAACAGGGACACTTCAACACGTTTTTAGTGTACCAGGATATCACCAGCTGCATTAATCTTCTTAAAGGAAGAACAGATCTCTTTGTAATGGAAGTTGAAGTCGGCAGGTCACTGCTTAGAAACCACTTTACACCGCAGGAGCAAGCTCTGGTTACATTTCACCCAAAGCCCATAGGAGAATTGCCTAATACCGTTTTTATCTCAAAGAAAATAGATAAACAGAGGGCGCACCGCTTCGTTAACTCATTAAACCAGGGCCTTGAAAAATTAAAAACATCTGGACGGTACAAAGAGATTTATTCAATACACCTGCCTGGTACTACTTCCAAAAAATAATCGCAAAACACAGCCACTCTTTTCAGACTTTAAGCCCACCAGATCACTTGGCACCCCAAAAGAGTCAATATTATGCCTTTTACCATTATGATATCCAGACAACTTCCCCAAGAAAAGGCGAAGATACTGATTAAAAAATTTAACAAAGGACTGGCTCAAATGATGCAGACCGGTGAATATGATAAAATTCTATCTGATTAAAGACGCCGCCGTCCTCCGGAC
>JAKSAU010001033.1 GCA_022361535.1 Desulfobacterales bacterium | reverse complement strand
CGGATCTTTGCTTTTTTATCCAGGAGGTCCTTCTCTTGTTCCGACAGGTCTCTGTTAAATACCAGGTGGTGTGAGAATTCTGGAGAGATCTTGCTAACTGCGTTGAGTATAAACTTCACTCCTTTTGAATTGACCTGTCCTGAGAGGCCTATGAAACGGGTATCAGATTCAAGCCCGAGTGTCTCAGCCAGTTTTTTTCTTGCATCTGTTCTGGCCGGTAAGGTTTTGGGTAAGGCAATACCGTCGGGAATGGAGAAAACAGCCATATCCGATAGTCCAAAAGTTTCCTTAATGTGGTGCGTTGTATCCTGTGCTGTAGTAAATACATAGTTGCAGAGGTCTTTGTAGATCTTCTTATTGGGCCATGTGAGTTTGACTCTGTCGCCATTGTGCCGTGACATGATTCTGCAGGGGACACCGGTTTTTTGGGCAGCTTTTAGGGCGATAATAGCATCTGCTCTTCCATGGGCATTTACTACAAAAGGCCCTTCACTGGTAAAAAACTGCTTCAGTTGACTATATTCTCCGAACCGGGCCAAAGGCCTAAACGACACGGGATAAACCGTTATACCATGTTGCCTGGCTTTGAGGAAAAGCGGGCTTTGGGAAGGGGTAATGATTGTTACCTGGTGACCCTGGCCCAACATCCACACTGATTCAGCAAGTATCCTTCTTTCCCTTTCTCCCCAGCGATTACGTCCAGAGGTATGGATGATTTTATAAAAAGATCTCATGGATAGTCAGGACAACTTGGCTTCGATACGATCTATGTCTTCTGGTAAATCGATTTCCGGCGAATCATAGGGTGTCACTGCCACCTTGATTGGAAATCCGTGTTCAAGGATGCGCAACTGCTCCAGCTTTTCTATATCTTCACACGTACCAGTATCAAGAGTGACTATCTTATCCAGAAATGCCTTTGTATAAGCATAAAAACCCAAGTGCTTGTAATAATCTACATCAGGCTGCCCATCTCTTGGAAAAGGAATTTGAGCCCTTGAGAAATACATGGCAAAGCCATTTCGGTCAAATACGACTTTGACATCCTTAGGGTCGGTGATTTCCCTTTTTTCCTTTATTTTATAAGCCAGGGTGGACATAAGAAGGGTATCATCATGTTCAAAGGGGCGGATAAGGTCGTCGAGGCATCCGGGATTAAAAACCGGCTGATCTCCCTGGATGTTGATCAGGATTTCATCAGAACCTAATCCAAGCATGTCAGCGGTTTCAGCCACCCTGTCCGTACCTGATCTGCAGGTGTCAGAAGTCATGAGTGCGTCGCCGCCAAAAGCTTGAACTGCGCTGACAATGCGTTCATCGTCTGTGGCTACAATAGTACGGGTGACCGCGGACGATTTTTGTGCCTGTTCATAAACCCGCTGGATCATTGTCTTGCCTGCAATTTTAACCAGGGGTTTGCCTTCAAGTCTACTGGACCCGAACCTTGCGGGTATTACAGCTATTGGCATGGCTTACATCTTTTCAAACAAGGAACGGGCCTTGTCACGGGTCATAATGGTTTTCCAGTCATTGCCCAGGCAGTTTTCCCACAACGGATCAAGCCCAAGGGCCACAGTGATCATGGTTTCCATCTGGTCTTCTGTGATATCTTTGGTCAGGCTTCTAGGGATATCCACCCCGGTTTTTTCCATCATGATCCGGAATTCCTTGACCCCGTCTGCATAGTATTCGTCCAAGGTATCAAATGTGATGCAGCATCCGACGCCGTGGTGGGTGCCCAGAACATAAGACAGGCCATAGGAAAGTGCATGGCAGGCACCTACCTGGGAGTAGGCAATGCTCATCCCGCCAAAAAAAGAGGCCATCATCATTTTGTCGTCAGAGTCAGAGTGATTGTCCAAAAAAACTTCCCTGCATAGATCCAGGGATTTTTCACCGTAAGCCTTTGAAAACTCATTCAGATAAGTGCCCTGCAGAGACTCTATGCAATGAATATAGCAGTCCATGCCAGTATAAAAATGCTGATCCTTGGGCACATCTTTAATCAGCTCAGGATCCAGAACCACCTGGTCAAATACCGTATAATCGGAATTGAGCCCCAGTTTCTTTTCTGGTCCTGTCAGCACCGTGGTCCGGGATACTTCAGCGCCGGTCCCTGACAGGGTCGGTACAGCCGCATGATAAACCGCCGGGTTTTTAATCAGGTCCCATCCTTGATACAGGGTAGAGGAACCTTCATTGGTAAGCATCAGTGATATGGCTTTGGACAGGTCCATTGAAGAACCGCCGCCTATGCCAATAACAGCGCAGGGCAGGGAATCTTTTAGATTTTTCACCTTAAGGGTAAGTTCGTCTACATACCCGGTTTTGGGCTCATCATCCACATTAACCCAGAGCAGATAGTCGTTTTCGCGCACAGGGATCCGTTTTTCAAGAGCCTTGCCCTTGAATACATCATCCACAACATAAACGGCCCAATCGCCGGCAGTTTTACGCTGCCCGTCTATTATTTCATCCAATTGTGCAAAACAGCCCCGTCCAAAGATTACATTTGGGACAAGTTTAAAATTTCTGAACATTTATCGGTATCCTTAAAAATAAATACGTTCGTTAAAAAGAGTTCATGACAGCCTGGATACGCTGATCAATATCTTCCGGTGTCCAGGAAAGCATGATTTGCATGGAAATGGTCCGCTTCATAATATTCTCTGTTTGTTCCAGCTCGAGGTTGGCATAGTCAGGCAGGTTGTCTGCCAGTTCAAAGGCCAGTGGGGCGGATCTTTTCAATTCTTTAAGGTGGTGCCATTTTTTATAGTAATGCCAGTTGTTGTCATACCAGTATGGGCAGGGCACGCCATTTTCAGCCAGGTTTTTAGCCACCAGTCTTGTCCTATCTTCAGTTGGCAGGAAAAAACTTAAGAATGTAGCTGAATCCCCCATGGGATCAGGCAGGTAGCGGAACGTTACATCCCCAATGTCTGCCATGGCATCCTTGATTCTCGCTTTGTTTTTTCTCTGTGTGTCAACAATCTGGTCCAGTTTGTTAAGCTGAGCTAAACCAACAGCAGCATTGAGTTCCGATATCCTGAAATTGGTGCCTATAATGGGGTGATCGTCTGCACCACGATCAGGTCCGCCAAGATGATCATGACCATGGTCGGCATACTGGTCACAACGGGCATACACATCACCGTCACTGGTTATAATGCCGCCGCCTTCTCCGCAGGTAACGGTTTTTACCGCATCAAAGGAGAAACAGCCGGCAAGCCCAAAAGTGCCCAGGTGTTTTTTGTTATAAGTTGCCCCTAAAGACTGGCAGGCATCTTCTAAGAGTATCAGGCCTTTTTTATCGCAAAATGCTTTGATTTCATCGATTCGGGCCATGGAACCGCACATATGAACCGGGACAACAGCCTTGGTTCTGTGGGTGACAAAATTCTCCAGACGGTCAGGATCAAGGCAAAGGGTTTCATCAATATCTGCAAAAACAGGGATTGCACCTGCATGAATTACAGCTTCAAAAGTGGCGACAAAGGTGAACGGCGGCACAATGACCTCGTCTCCTGCACCAATTCCGCAGGCCGCCAGTGCTGTGCACAAAGCCGCTGTGCCACTTGAGCAAAGATGGCTGAAACCTGCTCCTGTAATATCGGCAAGTTTTTTTTCAAATTCCAGGGCTTTGAAATGGCCGTTTCTAGCGCCTTCAAATCCGTACCTGAACAATACCCCGGTTTCAAGGACATCATTTACTTGTTTGCGTTCTTCATCTCCAAATATTTCAAAGCCAGGCATAGGGCCTCCTTAAATTCATGTTCTGCTTTATTTTTGAATGCTATAATTGATTCTAAAAATTAAAGATAAATAGCACAATCAAAGCTTTGTTTTCAAGGCAGATCCAAATAAATTGACTTTCATTTTTCCAGTGTTTATAACCAACTTATGGCAGAAGCAACGTACGAAACCAACCAGACTTCCCAACCTGAAATATCCTAGAACCTGCCGGAAACGTGTTTATGACGGAAAAGAAAAAAAAAGTTGAGATATATAAAGGGTTAGAACAGGGACCTATCCGCCCGCCGAGTGAAGCTTATAGCCTTCTTTTACGGCTGACAAGAAATTGCCCGTGGAACCGGTGCACATTTTGCCGGGTATACAAAAAACGGAAATTTTCTCTAAGGCCTGTTGAACATATCATTAAAGATATTGATTTGATTCATACATATATAAAAGGAATCCGAAAAGAGGTTGCCCCTGGCCTTCCCGTGGACCATGATCTTATCAATACCTTGTACAATACCTTTGAAACAAAAGACAGAGTAGGCTTTAACGCGGCCATGAATTGGTATACATCAGGTATGGAATCCATATTTCTCCAGGATGCCAACTCCCTGATCATGAATCCCGAGGATCTGATATTTATACTCAAGCATATTCGGGACTGCTTTCCTGAAAGCGCCCGAGTGACCTCTTATGCCCGCAGTCACACCATCCTTCGAATAAAAGCTAAGAACCTTGAGAAAATGTGCAAAGCCGGCCTTAACCGCATCCATATCGGTATGGAGAGCGGATCAGATCTGGTATTGAAGCGGATCAACAAGGGGATTGACAAAGCCGGACATATCAAGGCAGGGCTCAAGATAAAAGACGCGGGTATGGAATTGTCCGAATACATAATGCCGGGATTAGGCGGGATAGACCTTTCCATTGAGCATGCCCTTGAAACTGCTGCCGCACTCAATGCTATAAACCCTGAATTTATTCGTATCCGCACTCTGGCTGTTACGCCAGGTACCGAACTTGATGACCAGCAAACGCAAGGTATGTTTGAAAAACCAAGCGATGTCATGATGGCAA
This sequence comes from Desulfobacterales bacterium, assembly GCA_022361535.1. The sequence continues at coordinate 2,322 of JAKSAU010001033.1, read as the reverse complement.
AGGAATTACGGCTTTTACTTGAAAGTCTGGACAACATTGAGTCCCATGTTAAAAGCGATCATATTCTCAATCTATTTGAAACTCTTAACGGGGAGTTACCCAACGACAAAGACAAACTGATCCGGATTATTGACGATTTTTTTGACTTACCTGACCAAGACCGGGTTCTGTACCAGGTTGGCAGAAGAATGGGTTTTTTCAGGGGACCTGAAGATATGGCTAACAGCCCCCATATGGATCAAGTCCGGCAGGCCTGCCGTAATTTCGGTGTCACGCCTGATAATGTCGATGACATCATTGATCAATTGATGAAGCGGTTTGTCTGATCACATATATATCCACGTTCCATTTTGCCTGAAAAAATGTAGATACTGTGATTTTTATTCACAGACAGACCTGTCCCTGATACCAGGCTATGTTAAAGCCCTGATCAGAGAGATAGAACTGCGGTCCGTATCAGAGGTTCATTCACTGGAATCACCGGTAAAAACAGTATACTTTGGTGGTGGGACCCCATCCGTAATGCCTTTAAACGCTGTTGAAACTATTTTAAATGTCTTGGACCAGCGCTATGGCATTACTTTTGAAACAGAAATTACCTTTGAGGCCAATCCAGGTACGCTGGATATAGAATATCTAAGGAACTTGGCCGGCTTAGGCATAAACCGTCTGAGTTTGGGCTTACAGGCGTTTGATGATGAATCTCTTGATTTTCTGGGTCGTATCCATTCAGGTGAAGAGTCATTTCAGGCTATTCGGGATGCACGAACCGCGGGATTCAAAAACATAGGCCTGGATTTGATCTACGGCCTTCCCGGCCAAAGCCGAAAGGCTTGGCAAATTGAGCTGGAACAAGCTCTGGCCTTAGAACCGGAACACCTGTCTTGCTATATGCTTACGCTTGAGCCGGAGACCCCTTTGTATACCATGTACCAAAATGATGATTTCATCCCTATGAAAGGAGAAAACCAGGTCGATTTATTTTTATTTACCTCGGATTATCTGAAAGACAAAGGATGGGATCATTATGAAATATCCAATTTTGCCCGGACTGCGAGTAAGAGATCCCGGCATAACTGTGCCTACTGGAACATGGTCCCCTATTCAGGCTTTGGCCCTTCTGCTCATTCTTACAACATATACAGACAACCTGGAAAACCGGTTAATCATATCCGGTCCTGGAACCAGTCTGACCTGGGCGCTTATCTGAAGGCTTTATCTGAAAAAAGCCTGCCAGTAGCTGAGAATGAATTGCTTACCAAAATACAATTGCAGATGGAAATGGTAATGGTGGGGTTAAGAATGTCTTCCGGGTTTGATGTAAGGGCTTTTGACGCGCTGTCCGCTTCGTCATCCAACAGCAAAGTTTATGAGCTAATCAAAGATCTCGAAGCTCAGAACCTTGGGGCTCTATCCGCATCAGAACAATATTTTGCTCTGACCCGGGCGGGCTGGGCCCGCCTGGACAGTATTGTTGAATCTTTTGCTTCTATAATTCTTTAAAGCTTTTTTCTAAGCTGCCTGTGATCTTCAACTCGGATAGTCAGATGAATGGCATCAAAATATTCGATCAAGGGGATAACAAATTTCCTTGAAATGCCTGTCATATCTTTAAATTCAGGGGTAGTGATTTTTTCGTTGGCCTTTAAAAACTCAATAAGCCTGGATTCAAGATCCTTTATAGCTTTTGCATCAAAGAAAAGGTCATCCTTTGTTTTAACAACCTGTTTTTCGTCGATGAGCATCTGAAGCACATCCTTGGCTGTTTTTTGGTCAAGATCCAGATCCTGGCATATGGTCCTGAAAAAGGGAGGGGTCAGGCCTGATGACTTGTAAATGCCTGAAATTTTTTCTTTGATTTCATGTTGGTCTACCTGCAATGCCACTTCAAACCCGGATAGTTTGACCAGGTTTTTATCCTGTACAATAGCTTTTTCTTTTTCCAGCCGGTTGAATAGGATATTAAAAAACCGGGCATCATCCACATACTTAAACTTGGATTTAAGTTCCTGGGCAGGCATACCTTCTTTGAGTGGGTTTGCCTCATGATAGGCCGTCAAAAGTTCAAGAGCCTTTTCTTTGAACCCGTCAAAAACTTTACCGTGAACATATATCTGCTTTTCTTTGTCCGTTTGGATAATCTCCTGCCTTGCAAGCATTTTCTGAAGAGTAGCAGTAAGTTTTTTATCCGGAATGTTGGCCATAACTCTTAGATCCGTCAGAGATAGTCCTGAAAATCCTTTAATAGAGAGGAAAAAGGAAATGGTTTTTTCATCATCCCCATCCAAAAGATCTGTCAATCCCTTTACAACATCCGCATCT
>JAKSAU010000119.1 GCA_022361535.1 Desulfobacterales bacterium | reverse complement strand
GCCGTAGAACATTACCTCGACCTGAAGCCCTTACCGTCCTTACCTGAAGTCGTAGGAGGTATGACCGCGGCTGTCAATCTCCTCAGTCACGGCTGGCTCGACTCCCAGATTCGCGAGGGTGCACTCTTTCGTCACGCCGTCTGGCAAGGCAAATTCAATCCCACCCGTGCAGCAGACGCTGCGATGTTCATGGACTGGTTGCGTACCGCACTTTCGAACGACGATCCCCTCAAAACACGACTCCAACAAACAACACAACTGGCGCTCGCGCAAATCCCGGATCATCATCCTTATACCAGTGGCGTTTCACACGTACGTCCCCCCAGCGTTTCCCTGCGCTACGGACGACTCGACAAACTCCTAGCCTCGGTTCACACCAACGCAAAAATCCAATTGAACGCCTTCACTCCGGATGGCACCCTTACCTATAAACCAGGCGATACCGACTTTAGCACCACCCACTTCACTAACCACGCCAATGGTTACGGTGGACGCAGCTTAGTCAACATTCTAGAGGCTGCCACGCTCACACGCGACCCCCAACTCGTACGTGACGCCCTCGCCCTGCTCGATCAACAAACCACCCTCTACAGCAACACCGTCCCCCGCGGTGCCCAAACCTGGGAACTTGCCTTACACACTCCTGACATCCTCGCCTCCGCTCATCTCGTGCGTTGTTACGTCTACGGCTACATCCTCACCGGCCGCAACGACTATCTCGAACAAGCGCGGTACTGGGCCTGGACCGGTGTCCCCTTCGTATACCTCATCGATCCCACACCACAGCCCATCGGCCGCTACGCTACCATTGCCGTCTACGGCGCCACCCATTGGGTTGGCTCCTGGTTCGGACGTCCCGTCCAATGGTGCGGCCTCGTCTATGCCCACGCCCTACACCTATTACACGACATCGATCCCAACGGTCCTTGGCAACACATCGCCCATGGCATTACCGCCTCCGGCATTCAACAGTGTTGGCCCACCACCGACAAAGAACGACAAGGTCTCCTCCCTGATTTTGTCTACCCACGTCCCCAACTCCTCGACGGTCCTGCCATCAATCCCGGCACCACCCAAGCCACCGTCCCCGAACTCTTCGGACGTG
>JAKSAU010000457.1 GCA_022361535.1 Desulfobacterales bacterium | reverse complement strand
TCGTGGCGGCCCGGGGCGGGTACGGCGCGACCCGCCTGCTCGACGCGCTCTCGCCGGCCCGTGTGCGCGAGGCGGGCAAGCTGCTCGTGGGCTTCAGCGACATCACGGCTCTGCACGCCCTGTGGGCCCGGGCGGGCGTGCGCTCCGTGCACGGCCCCATGGTCGCCGCCCTCGGACGCGCCCCCGAGTCCCATGTAGACCGCTCAATTTCAGGACCAGACGCTTTTATTGACACAAATGTAATCGGAACCCACTGCCTGCTTAAGGCTGCAAAAAACATATGGCTGGACCAGGGTCCTGTCCCCCATAGGTTCCACCATATTTCTACTGATGAAGTATACGGTACCCTTGGCCCCAAAGATCCTGCATTCTCTGAAACTACCCCTTATGCCCCAAATTCTCCGTATGCTGCAAGCAAAGCTTCGTCAGACCATCTAGTCCGGGCCTACCATGAAACATACGGCCTGGCGGTTACGACCTCCAATTGCTCCAATAATTACGGACCGTTTCAATTTCCGGAGAAACTAATCCCCCTTATGATTACTAATATATTTTTTAATAAAAAAATACCCGTATACGGAGATGGTTTGCAAATAAGGGATTGGCTCTATGTAGATGATCATAACTTGGGGATAGACCTGATATTAGATCGGGGAAAGGTTGGGGAAACATACAACATTGGAGGGAACAACGAGCAATTTAATTTGGATATTGTAAAACTGGTTTGCTCTATCATGGATACTACTTTTGAAAACAATCCCGAATTAAAACAAAGATTTCCCAAGGCTCCCTCATCTAACGGGAGACAAGCTGTCAGTTTGATTAACCATGTTACTGATAGAGCCGGCCATGATAGGCGGTACGCCATAAATGCAACTAAAGCATCCTCAGAACTCGGATATGCACCCAGGGTATCTTTCGAAAAAGGTATTCAAAAAACCATTCAATGGTATTTAGATCATGACGCCTGGTGGAAGAAACTTATTAATGAACCATAAGGGTTGACAAATTATGAAAAAAAATTCACAGGATCTTGTAGATTTTCTTTCAAAAGTCCCTTTGTTCTCATCTATCCCCAGTGATCAGGTCACTGAAATTGCGGGACGTTTTACAAAACAAGCTTTTCAAAAAGAAAAGGTAATCTGCCGACAAGGAGATGTTGGAGATACCATGTACGTAATACGTTCAGGTACGGTATCGTTGTATAAAGAAATAGATGGACGTGAAGTATACCTCTCTGAGTTGAAGCGGGGAGATTTTTTCGGTGAAATAGCACTTCTTTCCGATTCAACGCGAAATGCAACAGCTAAAGTTTCTTTGGATGCAACTATATATTGCTTAACGCGTGAACATTTTGAAATTTTAATAAAGAAAAATAAAAGTATTGGACTTTACCTGAGCCGACACTACGCAAAGCGTATGTCACAAATAGACAGTAAATATGGACCAAAGAAGAAAACATCTGTATTTTATGCGGTATCAGCCACAGGTCCGGATCTAGGCGTTTCTTATTTTCTTTATTCAGTATCATTTCATATCTCAGATGAATCAGCAAAGAAAGTCCTTGTTATAGAGCCCCACTTAAGCACTGAAAGGATCATGGACAAGTATGAGTTGTCTAAAATCACCTGTCCGGATCCCCGTCTCTTCAGACTGTTACCGGAAAACAGTTACAGGGAAAACGATCTTCACTGGTTTTCCCATAACTCAGGTTTCGACGTTCTCCAATTGAGAACAGGTTTTTCAGACCGGCTGCCGGAAATACTGCCTATCATGATGGAAGGGCTCCAGGAAAGCTACGATGTCATATTTGTAAACCTTACACATCATCTTGACGAAATGGAACGGATTTTTATTCGGCTTTGTGACCGAACCTTGCTATTGATACACAATACCAGGGAAAAAATAAATGACGTTCAAAATCGCCTATCAGAGCTTGAAAAAATCTGCGGTACAAGTGCATTTTTAGGACGGATACGCGTAGGGGTCAGCCATCTATACGGTAAAAAAGGGATTTTTCGTCAGGAACTCAAGGAAAAATTAGGTCTTTCAGAGACGCCTAATATATGGGTTGACCGCTCTGATAAAGCATTCAATGACAGAATTGACACCACCAAATGTTTTCCGGTAAAAGGTCCCAGAGCTGTGGCTCGTGAAATTGCGGGTATCCGTCTAGGCTTGTCATTGGGAGCAGGTGCTGCTAGAGGATGGGCCCACATAGGTGTTTTAAAAGTTTTAGAAGAGGCAGGTATTCATATAGATATGATATCAGGCGCCAGCATGGGTGCTCTTGTCGGTGGTATTTACGCGGCTTCTGCATCTGTTGAGGCATTAAAAAAATCCACCATTGATCTATTTTCTACCCGGGCCGATTCAAAAAAAAAAATATTTGATTACACCTTTCCAAAACAAGGATTTCTTAAAGGGAAAAAAGCCGCTGATCTTGTTCGCAAAGCAGTGAACAATGCCGACTTTCTTGATCTGCAAATACCTGCCTATCTCGTTGGGGTTGATATTTTAAAAGGAGAGGAAGTCATTTTTGAGACAGGAGATGTCACCAATGCGGTCAGGTCAAGCATTGCCATCCCTGCAGTATTTTACCCATTTAACTATCAGGGCCGTTGGATGGTGGACGGTGGCCTGTTAAATCCGGTTCCGGTTGATGTGCTTCTTCGTAAGGGAGCGGATATGGTTATTGCCGTCAGTATAGAACCCAGAAGCGGAGGCCAAGAAGAAACCAACAAACCTCCGGGAATTAAGCAAATTGTTTCTCAAACTATTAGTATTGTCCATGGAAGGGCCACTGGAGAATTTGTAAAAAGCGCGGATATGGTGCTTTATCCGGATGTAGGAGAGTTTGCCTGGGACGATTTTCACAGGGGGATTTCCTTGATGAGGCGCGGCATGGAAGAGTGTTTTACAAGACTCGATGATATCCGGAAAATGATTCATGAAAAAGGAGTAAAATCACAAGCAGGTTAACATCCTGTCATAAAAAACAAACTTGCTATTCACCTTTTTATGCATTATTGTGGGTGACCTTGTAATACAAATTATAAAGCGCCTTACATGCATATTAAAAAAAAACTAAACCACTTATTTTTACAATACCTTCCAAAAACTATCCGGCGAAAAATAGTAAGATCAAATCTCCCTGAATTTAACCCTAACCTTGAAGGTGTTATTTTCAGGCCGGCCATTAAACTTGACGACTATATCAAATGCTTTCGCCTGCTTCATGATGTCTATGTTCAAGCCGGATATTCAGAGCCTTCCGAAACTGCATTAAGAATTACCCCTTACCACTCCCTTCCCGATTCAAAAGTATTTCTAGGATGCCTGGAAAACTGTGATGCCATGCGTACTCCTCTGTATACCATCAGCCTCTTTCCAGATAGCAGCGCGGGACTCCCAATGGATTCGGCATTTAAAAGTGAATTGGATATATTAAGAAGCAAAGGAAGAAAAATTGCCGAGGTTGGATGTCTGGCCTCCAATCCCTCTTTTAGAAGGGGAGACCAGAATATTCCTATGCTGGGAAACCGTGTGGTTCATTATTACGCTGAGCACTATCTTGATATAGATGACTTGGTTATCACCGTCCATCCAAAATACTTGCCTGTATATGAAGACATACTTTTATTTGAAAAAATAGGCAAAATTGATGATTACAATTATGTAAACGGAAATCCTGCTGTTGCTATGCGTATAGATCTAAATACTGCTGAAAAAGAATATAAAAAAGCTTATGCGCATGCCCCAATTGAAAGAGATTTGCACCATTTCTTTTTTTCGGCAGATTCTAAATCAATTGATTTGTCCAGTGAAGTAAGAAAAGACAAAGATGAAATGATTATGGGAGCACTTACAGGCTATTACTCCTTGTTTGCATCATCAGAAAGCTGCGGGTAATATTCTTTTTCCAATCCGGTAAGCATCAGGTCAAACATCCCGGCGTCGGTTTGCTTCAGATTAATCAACAGCTTATTAATATCAGCAAGGTAGGGAATTCTTTCTCCGTGGTATTGTACGGGGTCACCGATTTGGTGGAATAAAAACCCATACTTTTTAAGGGCATAATACAGTTTTTGTTCAGTAATCATATACCAGTGAGTGAGTCCCCGCCGTAAACTTTCATGGAACATGACCTGGTATAGCCCTAGAACAATAATCGGGTTTTTTCTGCCCTGCATTTCTTTTGGAATGGTTCCGTCATCAGGAAGGATCCCGCCCTCTTTTACTTTG
>JAKSAU010001024.1 GCA_022361535.1 Desulfobacterales bacterium | reverse complement strand
GTTTTTTGTTGTTTTGCTAGTGTTGCTGCTTTGAGTGTTGTGTGGAGGGTTACGTGGTCTGGGGATGTTACTAGGAATATTTTGTCGGATGCTGCTATTATGGGGCGAAGTTCTTCGTAGTTTGGTGATGTGTCTAGGATTATGAAATCATATCTTGGTTTGTATTTTTGTAGAAGTTTTTTTAGGCTTGTTGGGTCTGGTTGTTTGTGGTGGTTTAGAGAGGAGGGGATGATGTCGATTCCGTGGGCTTCGTAGATTGTGTTTTGGAGGAGGGTTTTTGAGGAGAGGGCGTCTTGGAGGCTGTAGTCTGAGGTTAGGTCTATGTAGAGGGCGATGTTTGGGGCTGAGAAGTTGGCATCTACTAGGAGGACTTTTTTGTTGAAGGTTTTTGATAGGGTTGTTGCTGTTTCTAGGGCTAGGGTTGTTTTTCCTACGCCGCCTTTGATGGATACGAAACTTAAGATGTTTGTCATGTTATCACCTGTTGTAGGGTGGTTTGGTATTTAAGAGTTGTGGGGTTTGGAAAAATATATATAGTTTGTTTTTGGTTTTTTGTTATGAATGTTATTGAGTGGGCGAAGAGTAAGTTTTTGAAGTTTAAGTGGTATGATATGAAGTTGGCTCAGCTTTCTTCGGTTTTTTTTACGTTGACTTTGGTGAGTGCTTTTCCTGCGTTTTTGGATTTTGTGCTTAGGTTTGATTGGTATTGGTATTTAGTTTTGATGTTTGTTTTTGGAGTTCCTTTGTTGAAGAGGATGTTTTGGGATTAGGTTTTGATTATTTTGTTTGGTATTCAATAACTTTATATAAGAATTTTAGGTTTTAATTTTGGGCTCCGGTAACTCAGCCTGGATAGAGTGTCTGCCTTCTAAGCAGAAAGTCGCAGGTTCAAATCCTGCCCGGAGCGTTGCTCTCAGGCGGTCAGGATGAATCTGGCAGGTCCTCAAAGAGAACTCATCGCTTCGCTCGAGCACAAATCCTGTCAGGATCGCTGTTTGCGTATTGGTTAAGATTAACTTTGTGAGTCATTATTTGGTTTCGATGGGTTTTTATAGGTTAGATTGTGATTGATGTTATTGCAGGGATAGCCAAGCGGTAAGGCAAGCGGCTGCAACCCGCTGATCCTGGGTTCGATTCCCAGT
>JAKSAU010001209.1 GCA_022361535.1 Desulfobacterales bacterium | reverse complement strand
GGCTCCCGGACTTCAAATCCGGTGTGGGGCGCTAGAACCGTCCCGGGTAGGTTCGATTCCTATGTACCTCCGCCACTTTCCCTTATAATTTCAACATATTAATAGTTCAATCTTGTTTCTCCCATCGTCCTCCGATGCCCCCAATAAACTATCAAGCAAAAACACAATACTAAGATTGCCTTTAAACTATTTGAGGGTCAAACGACCACTTGTCCCCCAGACCATTTACGGTTTTTTTCAGAATCGCTGAAACTCCATTTTTATAGACATCTTCATTCTACGTGCTACTCTGTTCCTCGCTATTTTGGAACCAAAACCGTAAACCAACCCGGAACCCAAATCTAAAATTTCCGAAATAGAGAAGTGCTCACCGGCCCTGCCCTCTGGCAACCGCTACAATAGTTTTCCAGACCTGCCTTTTTAAAAAATTCAACTAAAGAACTTAAATATCATTAAAGCTCGCCTTGACATTACTCATTTTGATACAGGATTTTCTCATCCTGGCAGGCGTTAGAGGGTAAGGTGTTTAGAGTGCCCATGTAATAAATGTACACCCTGATGGGAATCTAACTTGAACATTGGTCTTTGTCTATTCCATTGTTGCTCAGTGACAAGCTTATATTTTAGTCCATAAGCCACTCAACAGCTTCATCAATTTTATAGAACACAGCTACGTTCTTATGTATGTTTTCACCACCAAGAATGTCATACATTCTTACTAAACCAAACTCAAGGGGACCAGAGACGACAAATGCACAACATCCATTTCCAAGATTTTGCGCGTGCTTCTCTACTATACATTTAATGGCTTGTATATCTTCTGCCGTAAGATTCTCTGATTCCAATTTTCTGTGATCTACAAGTTGTTTTAATCCCTTTACCCATTTAGGAGAGCTGACTATTGCTGTCAACAATTCATCAAAGCCGCTAACTGAAGCTTCCCCTTGGGTCTGAACAAAAATATAATCAGGTAATTTTTCAAAATTAAGTTCAAACTCCATGGTATCCTCCAAGAACAAAAACTCTAATGCGCAAAATTCATATATTGCTTAGTTTGCGAATCTTACTTAGAACCAAAGTTCAAACGACCAATTATATGATGGAAGTCTTTCTAAAAACAATAACCAGATTATGACTTAATTCAAGATAATTGATTCCACATGATTAAGTTGTTTTTTGGGGAAGAAAGGTAGAAAATACTGAATAGTCTAATCCTTCCAAGGGTCATAATAACAAAAGGGACTTTTGATTTTCATTCTTGTTAATCTTAAAAAACAATTCTTTTGGTATTGCACCCAAAAGTTCCACAACATTATGTAAACGATGAACAATAGCAGCCGTTCCTGATAGAATCAGTTTTTCTACAAATGACGAAAAGACGATCTGAATTGTTCAGCTTTTTTAAACAACACAGGAGCCTGTTTTTGCTGATTGACCCAAATTTGACACAAGGTTTCCTGTTCATGAATAAAGGACAAGTATCATGAATGATGATTTCTTAAAAACAGATAACGACTGGAGATGTGAAGAGGTCTGCACTGTAGAATGGGTGGAATGCATGGAAACCCATGACGGTGCTGCCATCTGCAAAACAATTGAAGAAAACTGCTATGAAGACTGCTATTAATGTTAAATGTTATTAGTATCTTACTTTTTTTGAATGGAGGTGAAGATAATGGAAAAATCAAGTCATGGAAAACGACGGATGCCTGCAACTCTTTGCTCATGTGTTGATGATAAAACCTCAACACTTCATATGGAATTTACTATGCCCGGTATATATAGAGAAGACATCCATCTCAAGCTACGTGGTGACAGCTTCAACCTTGTAGCTGAAAAAGATGACGTTGAATATGTATCTACGGGTCGGTTTTGCTGTCCCGTGGAGGTTGATGATACTGAAGCCAAATATGAAAACGGCCTTCTCATGGTCAATATTCCATTAAAAGACAGATGGAAAGATGCATTTGAAGTAACCATTCACTGAATTTAAACTTCTAAGATTAAACACAAAAATCAGCCTAAAACATCGTGTAATCATCCTGGTCGGCAGATCATGGCTATGCCCCCCCCTGATCTGCCCTCCAGGCTCATCGTCACATCATTTGCAGATAGATGAGGTGGGAGTCAGGTTTCAATTCACTGCTTTAGAGTGTGTTTGTGGATTTGAAAATTTAAAATTGTGTACCTAATTAACATATCCTTTGCTATACTTCAGAGACTGTACAAGTGTCCCGCATATCCTTACTCTTTAAAAAAATGGAGAAATTATGAATTCTGAAAAAATATTTTTAGAAGCGTTGCAATATGAAAAGAAAATTAGGGATTTATATCTATCAGCGAATAAAACTATTGAAGATGAAAGGGGGAAAGCAATTTTTAAGGCACTGGCCGATGACGAGCAATCTCACGTTGAGTTTTTGGAATATAGCCTTAGCACTTTAAAGGCACAGGGGCAGATTGATTTAAAAAAACTTGAATCTTCCATACCATCAAAGAAAATGTTTGATAATAGAATTGAGAAAATGAGAAAAAAAATTCCAGTACGAATTCTCGGTGATGTCAAACAAGCTTTGAGTAGTGCCTTGAAACTTGAAATTGAAACCAGTGAATTCTACCAAGGTGCGTGTGATAAAACAGAAGGGGCTATCAAAGAAATATTTAAGAAATTATTGGAGATCGAAAGAAGGCATGAGGACGTTGTTCAAATAGAGCTAGATCACGCATCAAATTATGGAAGCTGGTTTGATTTTATGGAAATTGATATGGAACATGGTTAACTATAAAAATCACATTAGGCTAAACCGACGTGATATTAGGAATAAAAATTAGAAACTACATAAGCAAAGATATTAATTATGTCTATACTTTAACGCTCTACTATACTTTTACCGGGGCGTTGACTTATCGTAGCAATGGTAACCAAAATTTGAATATGGGATTGAGTACTATATTATTGAAAAATATTGCCGAATGTTAAGAATTCACTAAAAGTTAACATAGGATCAGAATACATTTAATTAGATAAAGGTCACCCTTTTATTGACTCTTTTTTTAACTGCTGTACACTAACAAGTGAAACAAATTAAAACTTATTCTATTTTCTGGCTGAAAAAATGAACCTATTTGATTCTATTCTTTCCTCAATGGGCCCAGTGCCTCTATTCATATCTTCTATTATTGCATTGGCCATAATTGTTTTTCTTTTAAGGGCAATATGGTTTAGCAGTCAGCAGGAAAAACCTCTAAAAAGTAGCGATGTAAAAAATATTTATGTTGTATCTATGGAGAACAGTCGGCCTGACGATAGTGGCCTTACCGTCAAGGACAGTAAAATCTCAACAAATAAAAATAAAGAGAAGAGACGGTTTCCAAGATATGATTTTGAATCCCAGGTTGAGTTTATAAAAGATGGAAAACTTTTCAAAGAGACATCAAGGGATTTAAGCCATACCGGGCTCTTTTTGAAAACCATGATGCCGGACAAATATAGTGTAAGCGATAAGGTCATGCTTACGTTTCATCACCCGAACCAAGGTCCTCAAAAAAGAAATGGATATATAGTTCGAAAGGCCCGAAATGGCATTGGGATTCATTTTGCAAATTAGAGTGAGATAGACGACCGTTTATTCAGCGGAAAGAATAGAATTCTGGTCTGATTTTTGATCTCCAGCACGTTCAATTTTTGTTCGAATCCGTGCATGCTCTTTTTCTGAAATCGGATAAAAGCTTATTATTGCAATGGAGACTGCATTGCAAATACATGGAACCAACGCATACAATACTCTGAGCATCATGATTGTGGATTCGTCCTGTACAATGTTTGGGGTGTAGCCTGCATTCCCTAAAGCAAACAAGCCTATTCCAACCCCCAAAGCCGCAGACATTTTTTTTGCAATTGACCACAGGCCAAGATACCGTCCTTCACGCCTCTGCCCTGTCAAGTATTGATCGTAGTCAATAACATCTGCCTGGATAGACGAAGGCAGAGCAAGCCCTGCACCGAATCCAATGCCTGAGACGAAAACAAGAACACCATAGATTAAGGCATCTCCAGGACCAAGAAAAAACACCCCACTAAAAGCCCCAGTGTTAATCACCATTGAAATTATCCAAGCCTTCTTTTTACCGATTGCTTTGGAGACGAAAACCCAGAGCGGTAAGAATAAGATTCCTGTAACAAAATAGATCAAAAGAAACACTTCTGCATTTTGAATTTGAAGGACATATTCCACATAATATAAGATCATTGTGGCTGGCAGGTTGCTTCCGAATGCGCTGATTGTATACCCTACGGTAAGGATTAAAAACGGACGATTTTTAAATACGGCTAAATATCCTTTGAATAATTCATCTGTGTCTTGCCTTGGATGCGCTTCTTTGATTTTCCAAATGCAATAGAATGAAAAAACTATAATCATCGGGGCAAATATGAATGCCATGATAGAAAATCGCTCGGCTTGATCAGAAGATCCTCCGGCTGTCTTAATACTCGAATCAATCAATACGGGAAGGGCTGCGGCCAAAAGTGTACCCAATATCAAAAACCCATCTCTAAATGAGAACAACGATGTTCTTTCATGGTAATCTGTTGTCATTTCAGGGCCAAGAGATTCATATGGAATGGTTACTATGGTCCAGAATAAAAACAGAGCAAACAGCCAGAATCCAAAATATAACGTCAATGAAGCAATAGGTAACACAGGAGGCTGGAATAAAAACAATACAGAAACAGAAAGTCCAATAGCGCCAAATGCAATATAGGGTTTACGCCTGCCATACCTGGTCGAAGTTCTATCTGATAAATATCCAATTACAGGATCTGTAAGCGCATCAAATACCCGGACAGCCATGAGCAAAAAACCAACAGTTGATATGCTTAGTCCAACGGTATCTGTATAGAATTTTGGCAGGTAAACATAAACCGGAATGCCTATTAATGCTAAAGACAGGGCTGGTAAAGCATAGGCAAACTTCTGGTGCCATGGCAACGGGGCTGGAATTTTATCGCTTGCTTTGACCATTATGAATTCCCAAGCAGTCTGTCCCGGAAACCTTTATCAATGGGGTTTTCCCCAAGCCAAATTGCAAACACTGCGTTTGCAAATTCAACCCCTTTAATGGTTCCAAGTAATTTATTGTTTAAGAACAATTGGGTACCAACGCCGGGAATGTATGTCAGTCCATACCTGTCGCCCACATCAACAGCCTTATAAAACCGGTTGAATGATTCAATTTTGGGGGCAAGGCGCTGGAAGACATCTTCAGCCACAGATTCTTTAATCTTGTCCAGGGTGGCTTGGGCAAAGTCATCAGCCGAAATGGCGACCCGGTATTCCAATACAAGGTGTTTGGGTATATCATCAAATGCTTGCGATCCATCTGATCCCTTTGGAAGATAAAATGCCCCTGCATAGGCTTCTATAAACAATAGATATCTGAGAAGTCCTGCTCCTTTTATATGGAGCTGTGTTTGAGATGTTTCAAATGTATTTTTGAACTCAGTGCCGTCAACAATTGTCACGCTGGCATTTAGTGCCCCTGCTTGAAATAATAGAATTATCAGTATTAGGACTGCAGCTTTTAATCGTTTTATTTTCATCGAATTACCTTAGTTTTTAATAAGGTCTGCTTAAAAAAGGGCAGAGCCTCAAAGAGGCTCTGCGTAAGTTACTTCATTTCAGTTTCAAACTACCCGGCGACATCAATCCCAAGATCACATCCCAAATTTTTATCCGGGTTATCGCATTCAAAATTTTTATGCCGGGTATCTACATGACCTTCGTCCCTTTCTTTTTCGCTTTCAATGTAGCTTTCTACTTTATTCTCTTTCATTTTATCACCTTTTATTTTTTTCTCTTCAAAGCTCTGCCGTTATTCTATTTTCTGAATTTTATCCTGCAACATCAATTCCCATGTCGCACCCGAGATGCTCATCAGGACTTTCGCATTCAAAATTCTTGTATCTGGTATCTTCGTGTCCTTCGTTTCTTTCTTTCTCACTTTCAATATAGCTTTCAATTCTATTTTCAGTCATTTTATTTCTCCTTGATTGATATGTTCGTTGCCCTGCTTGGCATTTGAGAATAAGTTAGCCATAGGATTGATTTTTTCAATACGGTTAAACTATGGGTTTAGTGATAGGTTAAAACTATCAATTCAACATTTCCTGAAAACTACTATTGACATAAGAAAATCCTGTGCGAATCTTAATGATAATTGCGAATTTCGCAACAGTCAGATATACCTGAACTACAACGCCCAAACTATCCAACAGTTTAAAACCAAGAGGCGGCTTTCATGGATTATGCGAAACTTAAGAATTTGAACATTGCAATTGTAGGATCTGGCATCTCCGGTATCTGTGCAGCTTATCTTCTTAAAAAAAGACACAGGATTACCCTGTTTGAGAAAAACAACTATTTTGGCGGCCATACAAATACCATTGTGATTCCAGACGGACCGGATGAAGGGTTACCGGTTGATACGGGCTTTATTGTCCTTAACCAGCGAACCTATCCCAACTTTATTAAATTTTTGACTCAACTGGGAGTTCAAACATGCCGGACTGAAATGTCATTTTCTTATTACAGCGAGAATTCAGGTGTGTATTATGCCAGCCGAAACCTGGACTCGCTGTTTGCGCAGCGAAAAAATATAATCAGGCCTAAGTTCCTTCGATTTGTATATGAAATGGTTCACTATCTTCAGGTTCTAAGAAAAGAATACTTAAACAATCGGCTGTCCGATATCACCTTACTTGAATATGTGCGCCTCAAAGGTTTACACCGTGAAGTCGTTGAACAGTTTATCATCCCTATGGCGGCAGCTATTTGGTCGGGATCTGATTTTCAGATGGGCCGGTTTCCTATTCGAACCTTTGCACAATTCTATGAAAATCATGGGCTTCTTGGCATTGCAGGCCACCCTCCATGGTATTTTGTCAAAGGAGGCAGCCACACCTATGTAAATGCATTCTTAAACGACTTTACAGGCAAGACCCAAAAATCATCATCCATCAGTCAAATATCCCGTAACGAAAGCGGTGTTACTCTCTATTTTGGCGATGCTGAACCACAAAATTTTGACGCGGTTGTAATAGCCACCCATGCAGACCAGGCACTTGCCTTACTTGAAAAGCCAACATCTTTGGAACAAAAACTGCTGGGTGCCTGGACCTATTCGAGAAATAAAACATTCCTGCATACAGACGAACGTGTCATGCCGCCGAACAAACGTGCCTGGGCCAGTTGGAATTATCTAAGACACGGACAATCAGGTGCGAATTCTCCAGTTACAGTCAGTTATGATATGACACGGCTTCAAAAACTTGAATCAAAGCATCGATATTTTGTTACATTAAATCCGCATAAATCCATACCAGACAGGTATTGCATCAAAGAAATTGATTACACACACCCCCAATATTCATTTGAGGCATTTCAAACACAAAAGGATTTGCCCAAACTTAACGGCCAAAACCGCACCTTTTTTTGTGGCGCCTACTTTGGATATGGCTTTCATGAAGACGGGGTAAAATCCGCTTTAAATGTAGGAGAAAAATTCGGGGTGACGCTGTGAAATCGTTAATATATGAAGGTACAATATCCCATAGCAGGTATCGTCCCGTACCCCATGACCTGTCCTATCCAATATACATGTACGCCTTTGACTTAGATGACCTTGCAACCTTAAACCAAAGATTCCCACTGTTTGGATATAATCGAGGTGGCATCGCAAGTATACATGATAAAGACTATCTTGAACCTGGCTCACGTTCCATTAAACAAAAAATCTCCAATCTGTTGTCACAACATAAAATAGAAAAACCGTTAAACGCAGTTACAACGATCACGTCAGCCCGCTATTTTAACTACGTATTCAATCCGGTCAGTTTCCATTATTGTTTTTCATCTGATCAAAAAGTGTTCGCTATAATTGCAGAAGTCAACAACACCTATGGTGAGCGCCATCCATACGTGTTGACGGAAAATTATTCAAATAACGGGGCGTGGTTTGCTACCTACACAACACCAAAGGTTTTCCATGTATCCCCGTTTAACAAAATTGAAGGGATTTACCATTTCTATTTCTCAAAACCAGAAGATTATCTAAAAATCAGAATAGAACTGATCCATGAGGGGGAAAAAATAATGTCGGCAACTCTAAAAGGCAGAGGAAAACCCTTGGCCGCTGCAAACCAATTGAAAACCATTCTCAAATATCCCGCAACCCCACATTTGAGCACACCAAGAATTTACGCCCAGGCTTTTAAATTATTCTTTAAAAAAAAACTGGCCTTTAATGACAAACCTGTTCCAAAAGATGCCATGACCATGAAAAAGACAACGCCCAGTTTAATTGAAAGTATTTGTATTCGCATAGTCTTTGCTGCGCTGAAAAAAATTAATGCAGGCTGCCTGAAAATTGTAATGCCAGACCAGACTGTTATTTTTTTCGGAAAGACCGATGATAAGAACCCTGCCCTGATGCAGATCAATGACTACCAGTTTTTTCCAAGAGTCGTTTTCAGTGGAGAGATAGGGTTTGGAGAAGCCTATATGTATTCAGAATGGGATACTCCTGATCTTGTTGCCCTATCCAAGCTTTTGATAAAAAACCGGGACAATTTTGCAGATGGAAATCTTTTACTTTCATGGTTAACGCGGCTAAAAGAGAAAATTGCCCATGACAAGCGAAGGAATACCATTGAAAACAGTCCCGAAAACATAAAGGCTCACTATGATTTGAGCAATGCATTCTATGATCTTTTTCTTGATAATCAGATGCTCTATTCATGCGGTATCTTCTCTTCAAAGGAAGACACCTTGGAAATGGCCCAGATTCATAAAATGCAACGTATTCTGGACCAGGCAGATATCCGATCCGGTCACCACATCCTTGAGATCGGCTGCGGCTGGGGAGGGTTTGCCATATTTGCAGCAAAGCAGACCGGCTGCCGGGTTACAGGCATTACCGTATCACAGGCACAGTATGAACGGGCATGTCAACGTGTGAAAAACGAAGGCCTTGAAGATAAAATAACTATTTTACTTCAGGATTACCGCCATTGCACAGGACAGTTTGACAGGATTGTTTCCATTGAAATGATTGAGGCTGTCGGGCCGCAATATTTACCTGCATATTTCAAGCAGTGCCGAAACCTTCTAAAACCCTACGGCAGGATGGTTTTCCAAAGCATCATCATTGAAAATGACCGGTATGAGCAATATTGCAAAGAGCGGGATTGGATACAAAAACACATTTTCCCGGGCGGCCACCTGCCATGCCTTAAGGTTCTGGAGGAGACCATATCATCACATACGGATTTTGATATTGACGATGTGTATCATATGGGAAGCCATTACGCCACGACACTTTCACACTGGCAAAAGCGGTTTAATTTAAACGTAAAAAACGTTTCAAAATTGGGGTTTGATGAAACTTTCTGCAGAAAATGGCTCTATTACTTTTCCATATGCGAGGCAGGGTTCAATGTGGGCGGTATTGATGATATCCAAATGACATTAACACTTAAAAAATAATACGAATTTACTATATCTGTGAAATTCGCTGGTTTAGTTTTTCCCAAAGAAATGCTCTTTCTTTTTCAGATTCGCCAGTACCAGGAAAAACGACCGTCTCATGTGGACGCCGGTCAAGCCAGAATTGTCCTGAGCTTTGGCCACCCTGTTTAGACAGGCAGAGCCATACAATGGTGTCCGCACCTTGTTCAGGTGTCCTCAAAATTTTATTTAAAACGTTATGGAATTGCGGCAAGGACTTCTCGATCCCTGGTGTATCCACCCAGCCGGGATGCATGGCATGTACGCATACACCGTTTTTACGAAACTGTTCTGCCCAGATCCGGGTTAAAATAACGATTCCTCTTTTTGCCCGCGCATATGCCTTTGCCCCATTATAAGGCTCTTGAGCATTTTCAAGATCATTTACATCTATCTTTTGGGTATACATGCCACCTGATGAAACATTAATAATCCGAGCCCCAGTTGATTTGGAAAAAGAGTCTTTTAACAGCATGGTCAAGTAAAACACACCAAGCAAGTCTGTTGCAAAGGTGTTTTCAACGTCCTCAACCGTTTCCGTGCGTTCATTGTATAGGGCGCCTGCATTATTGATTAGAATATCAATGGATGGTTTGATCTCTTTAATTTTATTTGCCACAAGCTTTATATCCTTCATCAGGCTAAGGTCAGCTACCAAAACATCCACATTAGTGTTCCCGGTCTGTTCTATAATATCCTGGCGCACCTGGTCAGATTTTTTTTTATTTCGTGCAATTATTGTAAGAAATGCTTTTTTTTCGGCAAGTTTGAATGCGGCCGCCTTTCCGATACCGGATGTTCCGCCTGTTAAAATAACCCGCTTGCCATACAAAATTTGTTTTGGCTCAGTCCAAAATTGTTCGCTTAGCTCATATCCGTACTTGCTGAACATCAGCATTCCGGGAACAACTGCATGGTCGGCAAGATAATCAACCAAATTGGAACCGGATTTAATCCATGTGTTTTCGGGTGGATAGTCTTCCGTTTTATCAAGCGTTTGTTTGAGTCCAAGGATCGCCTTTCTGCCGATTTGTCTTAAAACAGGCGACAAATAGGCTTCAAGATAGTTGCCGATTCCGGAGAATTGTATATCAGCCTGATAATCAACTTGCGTTCCCTGACCTGCTTTTTTGAAAACAATCGTATCAATTGCGGTATAGGTATCGCCTTTTCCTTTTAAAACAACCTTTGAAAAAGGCTGAAACACCGTTGTGGAGTAAGACATTCTGGGACGAAACAAACCAAACGTTAGCACCAAATCATAGGTCGACCCAACACCAACTTCGCCGGTGCCGATCTTGTTTGAAGATAACACCCCCGGGTCCCATTCCTTAATATTGGTAAAATCACTGACATAATTGAAAACCGTTTCAATATCTTGTCCGACATATATGGATTCTTTTAGACGTATCATATTTCCGCCTTTTTAGATGTATGATGAAAATACATCATATGAACTTTGATTGAGTGCAGATTTCAATTCTGGGGCAAACCAGAATATTTTTTAACAATTTACGCCGTCTGGCCTAAATACTTGATAACCAAGTAATCATTGATGTATTCTTTTAATCTAACCATCTTTGAATAAAGTAAAATGAATTTTTTGCTTTTAAGCCAATGGCATTCTTCAATATTTTATGAAGATCTTTTTTGTTATAGGTTTAGCCGTGAAATATCTGTTAAATATGTGTATGATAAAAACAATTTCATAATTTTATGTACAAAGAAGCAAGCGGCAGATCAAACGCTTGCATTGTATTATTTACAAACCGAATGCTGCTGAAAAAGGAGTTGGCCCTATGAAAAATCCTGAATCAATATTTGACCTGTTTGATCATGACGATAATTTCAAGTTTATAATGAAACGAATGTTGGAATCTTCTATTGAAGAGTCGTTTAACTCGGTCATCATCACCGAGGCTGGAGACGGCTACCCGATTGTATACGTAAACCCTGCTTTTTGCGAAATGACAGGGTACGGCCCCCATGAAGTTCTGGGCAAATCCCCTTCCCTTTTGCAAGGAGAAAAGACGGATCCTGAAGTGATTCAAAAATTAAGTGAGGATCTTAAGGCTGGCAGACTTTTTCACGGTCGGGCCATAAATTACCGCCGTGACGGATCAACCTTTATGATGGAATGGAAAATAGTACCCATTCGCGGAAAGGAAAATCAAGTCACCCACTACCTGGCTATACAACATGATGTCACAGGACGAGAAGAATAAATAAACATCCTTTTACAGTAAAACGTTTCAAACGCACCAAAACTCCTTACAAGGCTCAAACCTTTTGAAATAAGGTTTTGGGCCTTGCCTGAATATACAAATTTTGTCATATTGCAGTATACTCAATTGTTACTACTTAATTCAGCAGGCGAAATGATTTTCAGACCATTTTACATCTTATCTATTGGGGTGATTTTCATCCTTGGACTGATATTTACGGTTCAGGTAGAACGCCTGGATGCCAAACCACCGCCCCGATCTATTGATTTTGAACATTTCTCCACAAAAGACGGACTGGCAAATCCGGTTGTTTATGACGTGATACAGGATCGCCATGGGTTTCTTTGGTTCGGCACGGGAAATGGCATAAGTAAATTCAACGGATACGAGTTCACCAATTATTTTCCAGAAGCCTCAGATCCTCATTCAATCGGGAAAGGACCGATACTCAAGCTTTTTTTAGACAGAAAGCAAAATATATGGGCCACGTCTTTAGCCACTGGGCTTTACAAATTCGACTATAAAAACAACAGATTCATCTTTTATCATCATGATCCCGAGGATACAAACAGCCTGCCCAGCAACACGGCGTATAACATTGATGAAGACAACTTTGGCAACTTGTGGATCAGCACTTTGGATGCAGGTATTGTCCGGTACAACCCCAATACCAACACATATAAACGATATCAGCATGATCCTGGCAATCTAAACTCGCTTTCTTCTAACAGGACTACGGCAATCTTGTGTGACAGCCAGGGGGCGGTCTGGGTCAGCACCATGAAAAACGGTTTAGACAAATTAGATCCTGAAACAGGAAATTTCGAACACTATCTTCCCAATGCACCACATGCCGTAAACATGATAGAAGATCAATTTCACGACATTTGGATCCCAACCCTTGGCCATGGTGTGTACAGATTTATCAGAGAAGAAAACCGATTTGAGTCGTATACACATGACGCTAATGATCCCGGCAGCATCAGTCATAACCAGGTGGTAAAAGCCTATGAAGACAGTACTGGAACCATCTGGTTGACCACATGGGGCGGCGGCGTTAATACCTATGATCGCAAAAACAATCAATTCAAATCGTATATGCACGATCCGGTAAACCCGTTTTCGATCAACCACAACAGCACATGGGGAATTTTTGAAGATCAATCCGGGGTAATGTGGGTGGGCACCTATGGTGCCGGGGTTAACAAATTTGATCGCAAAAAAGAGCGGTTCCAAATCATACGGCACTATCCCGGCCGCTTAGAAGGATTGAGCCATAGTTCGGTAAAAACAATATATGAAGATGCGGACGGTATTATCTGGATTGGTACCCTGGGTGGAGGAATGACGCGATATAACCCCAAAACCCAAACGTTCAAACATTTTATCCATGACCCAGCCAACCCGAATAGCATCTGTCACAATAATATTTGGAAGATCGTTGAAGACAACCATCAAAATTTGTGGATTGGTACAGAGGACGGCCTTGACCGCTATGATAAGCACCAGGATCAATTCCATCATTTTAAAGCTGTTAAGGGTAATCCCAATAGTATCTCAAGCAATGTCATCCGAAGTGTAATGTTTGATGATCAAAACAGACTTTGGGTTGGGACACAGCTTCACGGTGTTGACAGGCTGGACCTATCCAACAGTATAGATCCTTCACATACGAAGTTTGAACATTTTTCAGTTCCGGGTGGACATAATTCTGTACTGATTCAGGACTCAGCCGGAGATGTATGGGTTGCCAACCAAAAACTGTTCAAGTTTGATAAAACAGATGAAAAATTTACGCTATGGAATTTCAAAACTTCAGACCAAAATATCGCTCCTGAAGGATTGATTACAGCTGCAACTGGAGGCCTGGATCATAATTTATGGATTGGTACAGCATCCCGTTTGTTTAGTTTAAATCCTGAAACGAATCAACTCAAACAATACGGTCCGGAGCAAGGATTAAATGACTCCTCTATTGCCGGACTTATTTTCAATTCGCCGGATAATTTGTGGATCAGTACCAGCAAGGGCTTGTCCGTGATGAATCCTTCCAGTAAAAAAGTAAAAAACTATGAATTGGGTATTTTCAACAGGGGCGCAACATTAATGAGTAAAAGCGGCAACCTGTTTTTTGGCGGTATCCATGGAATGGTTTATTTTTCACCGGAAAAAATTATTGATAATTCCCATATTCCCAACATTGTTATTACCTCCTTTAAAAAAATGAATAAGGAGTATGATCCAGGAACACCTTTAGCAGAGTTAAAACAATTGAACCTGAGCTATGAAGATCGTTTTTTTTCTTTTGACTTTGCAGCATTAGACTATTCTGACCCTGAGAAAAATAAATATAAATACAGGCTTCTTGGATTTGACGACAACTGGATTGAGGTTGACAGCAGGCGGCGGTTTGCGTCCTATACCAATCTTGATGCAGGCAGGTATCAGTTTCAAGTACAAGGGTCCAACAATGATGGTGTATGGAATAACAAAGGCGTTTTAGTCGACATATTAATTACGCCCCCATGGTGGCAAAGCAAAGAGTTTTATTCAGCCTTGACTCTGGCTATAATCGGCATCATTTCGATTACCGTTTGGTATCTGCTTCGACTAAGATTTGAGATTAATGAACGGGAACGAGCCGAAAGTTCCCTGCGGGTCAGCGAAGAAAAATACAGGGAAGTTGTTGAAGGAACAACAGATTTAATTACCAGTGTTGACCAGGATGGAAACATACTCTTTGTCAACTCTATGGCACATAAGATTTATGGGTTACCTGCAGATCAGTGTACAGGCCTTTCGGCACTTAGCTTCATTCACCCGGATGACCGTGAAAAGACAGAAGTGTGGATGACCAACTGTATAAAATCCGGGTTGTCAAACGGAACCATTGAGAACAGACAGGTAAACAAAGAGTCTGGTGAGCATTTCACCATGTTTTGGACATCCCACTTCCATTATTCCAAAGACGGACAAGTAAAACAAATCAACAGTATTGCAAGAGATATCACCGAGCGCAAAAATATGGAGCAGATTATCATTCAATCGGAAAAAATGATGTCTGTAGGTGGATTGGCCGCAGGTATGGCCCACGAAATCAATAACCCGTTGGCCGGCATGATTCAAAACGCCCAGGTTGCTCAAAGCAGGTTGACCCGTGACATACCTGCCAACAAAAAGGTTGCCCAAGATTTAGGGATTTCATTGTCCGCCATGCGTGAATATATGGAACGCCGGGATATCATAAAACACCTGGATGCGATAAACCATTCCGGGGACAGGGCTGCAACAATCGTTGAAAATATGCTCAGCTTTTCTAAAAAGAGTGGCTCACAAAAAGAAAACCATCGATTAGAAGACATCATAGAAAAAACGCTTTCCCTGGCTGAGAATGACTATGATCTAAAGAAAAAATACGATTTTAGAAAAATTGAGATTTCCCGTAACTATGACCCGAAAGTTCCTGAAATCTTATGTGAACCAAGTAAAATCCAACAGGTACTATTTAATATCATTAAAAATGCATCCGAGGCTATGAGGGACCATGAAACAGTTACTGAATCGCCGCAAATTAAACTCAGCTTGAATCAAAAAGGACAAAAAGCAATTATTGAAATTGAAGATAACGGGCCTGGAATAAAAGAAGAAATTCGCAAACGGATTTTTGATCCTTTCTTTACTACAAAAGAAGCGACAAAAGGAACAGGTCTTGGGTTATCCGTATCATATTTTATTATTGTAAATGACCACCATGGAGATATGGAAGTAAAATCAACTCCCGGACATGGTTCCAAATTCATCATCCGCCTGCCCATATCCTAACAGGTTAAATCCATTGAACACTTTCCCTAAAGGCCTTCAACAGCGTTTCTCAAAAATATTTTCCTTTATAATGCGGGTAGGTTAATTTTCGGTAGCAACTTCAAGTGACGGTGCTGCCGTTTGAGCACTGAGGCCTGTTTGTTCTAAGAAGACGGCATCAGGCGTATTTTTGTAAAAATACGGCAGCCGTTTCTTAGAATAAACGGGCCGGTATTTGTATATGGGATACCCTTGTTCACCAGGGCCAATCGGAAATTTATTCTTTAGAATGTCTATACCCTACTTTTTTTCGAGGACAGTTCACCCGAGTAAAGAAGTGAACAATCTCTTCGTGATTTATCTATACTCAAGGCTTTAGAACTGATAAATGATACCACCATGGGATCACAGAAAAAAGAATGGCTGGTTTATTTACTGGAATGCTCGGATAAAAGCCTTTACTGCGGGGTGACAAATAATATCCAAACGAGACTTGAAAAGCACAATTGCGGTACGGCTTCAAAATATACCCGGTCCCGTCGGCCGGTTTCCTGTGTGGCAAAAAGCCCTCTTTTAACAAAAAAAGAGGCATTTCAATTGGAATATCAAACCAAGAGATTATCTAAAAAAGATAAAATCAACTTTGTTTCTAATGCTGGCCGGACAAATAACAAAGGCCGGTAAAAAACCGGCCTTTGTCTCGAGCG
>JAKSAU010000756.1 GCA_022361535.1 Desulfobacterales bacterium | reverse complement strand
TTTTACCCCATTGTCAGTCAGGTATTTTCCGGCCGGATAATCCACAGGAATCGCACCGGCAGGTGAAATATGGTCTGTTGTAACTGAGTCGCCTAAAACAAGCAGTGGGCGGGCATTTTTGATGTCCGTTAGTTCAGGCGTGTCAATTGAAAAATCAGTGAAAAAAGGAGGCTTGCGGATGTAAGTAGAGTCCGGCTCAAATGAAAAGGTGGTGCTTTCATCCACCTCAAGCTCCTGCCAGAGTTTGTCTCCCTGGAAAATGTTTGCATACTGCTCTTTGAAAAATTTCTGCTGAACGTAGGTTTCTACAAAATGATTGATTTCTTCTGACTCAGGCCATACGTCTTTCATAAAAACCGGTTTGCCATCGTTTCCTATTCCAAGAGGCTCAGAATCAAAGTCAATGTCAATACGTCCTGCAATGGCATAAATGACGACCAGGATCGGCGAGCACAGGAAGTTGCCTTTAACTTCCTGGTGAATTCTGGCTTCAAAGTTACGATTTCCAGATAAGACCGAAGTAACATCAAGATCGTTGTCTTTGATGGCTTCCTCTATATAAGGCTCCAGTGGGCCGCTGTTTCCGATACACGTCATGCAGCCAAAACCGGTGTTATTGAAGCCTAAGTCTTCAAAATAGTCCATCAGCCCTGACCCTTTTAGGTAGTCCAGGACTACTCTGGATCCTGGTGACAGGGACGTTTTTACATACCATGGGATGCTCAGCCCTTTTTCCACAGCGTTTTTGGCCACAAGACCGGCTCCGATCATGGTGTATGGGTTGGATGTATTCGTACACGAGGTAATTGCTGCAATAACAACAGAACCATTGGTCATGGCAGGCGCATCAGCACCTTCGTCATTTTCAGGTTTAATCTGGATATCTTTTCGGTTGCCAAGGTCGTAAATTTTTGTTGTTCTTTCCTTGACCTGGGACAACGGAATTCTATCCTGGGGTCTGGTGGGCCCGGCTACGGACGTTTCAATTGAAGAAAGGTCCACATCAAGAGTTGTAGAGAACGTAAGTTGTGTTTCATACGTATTGAAAAATCCGGTTTTTCTGCAATACGCTTCCACCAACT
>JAKSAU010001138.1 GCA_022361535.1 Desulfobacterales bacterium | reverse complement strand
TTATATGTTATAAAAACCTATAGGTCAAGGGGTTTCACGCTTTTCACAAAGAATTTTAAAACTGATTAATGTTGTTGCTTAACGATTAGAAAAAAGAAGGAAAAGGAGAAGATAACAACAGGGTGTTGGAGCTGGCAACACCCTGTTAAAAAAACAAATCAGTAGGAGTTAACTACTGAAAATTACGGTCACCTGCGCACGCCTTTGGAAGGATTTTTTCGGGGAGGGCAGTTTGGCAGCAAAACGGTATTCGCCGGTTGTTCCAATCTTAAATATTTCAGGTTTTAAACCATATTTGACCATTTCATGGACGACATTTGCAGCTCTGGAGGCGCCCAGTTCAAAATTGGAAGGATATTGTTTAGTATGGATAGGATCCGGATCAGCAAAACCATTCACATAGACCTTTACATCATAAGGTTTAAGAAATTGCGCAAGTTTTTTCAAAAAGGATTTATACTCTTTTGCCAAGGTTGCACTGCCTGATGAAAAAAGAATCGGCAAGGTATTATTTATCTTTGCACATCCTCCATCTGCATCCAGCACCTCAACCCAATCTTCAATACCTGCGTTTTTTATTGCCATTTCAATATCAGATAGTTTTGCCTGAACATTAGATTTGTCCGGTTCTTTTACAGGAGCAGTCTGGATTGGCATGGACTTGACCTGGGATTCAGATATTTTTTGCTCAGGCTGCCCTTTTTTAACATTGTAAATATCTTCATACTTTGCAATCACAGAAGCCATACGACTTCTCTGCTTTTTCAACAGGATGAGTTTTTTTTCTTTTGAAGCAACTGAAGTTTTAAGTGGATGGGGAACTTTTCTACCGGAATCGGATATACGGTTTATTTTGAGTATAAGCCAATCCAGATCTTTTTGAGCATCTCGGATCTGCTTATCAAGAACATCTAACTGGGTTTGGTATTCTTCAATGACCATTTCCAGCTCAATGGCAGAGTATGCATCAGGGCTTACACCTCTTTTTTCGTAGTACCCCTGCGCATCCACATGACAGAAGAGTATCAACAAGGCAGGCATAAGGGTGAATATAATCCTTATTGGACATTTTTCAGCTGGCGGTAAACCGTCCATGTTTTCCCCCTATATATTCATAAAATTATATATTTGCTTATTTCTGACTTTGTATCTTAGATTGAAACTAAGAACCGGCTGTAACGGTTCGTTCGTTGGCAACCACCGGTTCTACATTGTCACCAATACCTACCGGCCACCAGATCATGCCTTTTTTCGAAAAATTAATTCTAAGCCTTAAACGGGCTTGGGTGATACCATAATCTCCCTGAGTAATTTCCATGATCTCAGTACCACGTAGCCAGGATTGAGTATGGACCTGTATGGCATCGTGATTTATCGTGCCGCGCCCAGCCTTCATAAAGGCATCAACATAAACACCACGAACCTTTTCAACCAATTGCCTGTATCCGTCAGCAACTGCAGCCCTTTCAGCCATAAGAACAGCTTCGCCTTTGGTCAATGCGCTTTCAGGTTCCAACCCTTTGCCTGTGACGTAGAAGGTAACTATTTTATGATTGTCTGCACTGCCGGCTGCAGAATCAAGCACGCCACCTGGCGCACTGGAAGCAGATTTGCTGCCGGTGTTGCACCCATAAAAAGACAAGACCAATAAACCTGCGAACAATACCAATAGTTTTTTCATTTTTCCTTCCTTAGTTTTATTCTGTTTACAACGATTTTAAACCAGATGCTTTAAGATTGATTCAAAACCTGTGTTCGTGTTAAAAAAGAATCGTCAGATACTGCTTTAAACTTTAGAGTTAAAAGGCTTTTGACAATTAAATTTATCCATATGAACATGGCAGCACACTTTCTACATAAACAACTATAGCAATATACAATATTCATGCCTTATATAATAAAAAAAGTATTCTATGGCATCTTTCTTTCCTGGATTTCACTGACTGTAATCCCAGCAACCGCATATACCAAGGGTTCCCAAGGTATCCAGACCTATTATATCCGGTTTGATCTTAAAACATCAAAACATAAAATTTCAAATGGCAAACTCACAATGGTACCGGCAGAAAGAGATTTCAGGCCGGAAAATTTTTCTCAGATCCCAGTGAATGGTTTGGTGACTGCAAGTCCGCAAGAGGCTAACCAAACAATAGAAATCATGGTCAAAAAAAACGCGTTTATCCAAATTCTTGAACAAAAAGGCTTAAAGTCCGTAACCACACTGAATCACGACACAATCATCAGTTATGAGGGAATCGTTCTAACACCGGTTGCAATTCAAATCTCCTCCTATGACACAAACCTTCATGGATTCCCTTATTCTGCGCAGGTTATGTTTGCGCCGCTTGCCTTTCCTGCCCAGTGGTGGGCTAAGAAACAACAGTTTAAAATAAAAGAACTTTTAAACAACTTTTTCCTATTTTTTAATTAGATCAGCCTACTTAATATGAGATTTAGACCAAAACATCATAGATTCCTTTCTATAGTCGCATGCTTGCTATCTATTTTAGCACAGGATTATGCTGTAGCTCAGACCACTGGTATATTGTTGTCTGATGATCGAAATAATATTGTTTATGCAAAAAATGAAGAAACCTCTTTTATTCCGGCTTCCACATTAAAAATTATTACCAGTCTTGCAGCACTGGAAACCTTAGGAAAAAACTACCGGTTTTCAACATGGGTGGACTATGACCCTAAAACAAAAACGCTGTATGTGAAAGGGTTTGGCGATCCCCTATTCATTTCAGAAGAAATTGAATCTTTAGTTGAAAAACTTAT
>JAKSAU010000511.1 GCA_022361535.1 Desulfobacterales bacterium | reverse complement strand
TTGAAATACTGTCCCTGGAATCTTGGAGAGTGGGCATCTGACCCAAGTAAAATTGGGATATCTCTTGTCTGGGCTTCTTGGATAATCCAGTTGGATGGATAGGGGGCAGCTGCGGGGTGGTTGATTCCGTTTGTGTTTATCTCCATTTTAAGACCATTGGTTGAAATGGCATCGAGAGTTGCCAAAACCAGATCCCTGTACCAGTCATCGGATTCATTAAAATATCGATTGTCTATATTGTGTTTTTTAATAACATCCATATGTCCCACAACATCAAACCAGCCTATGGCTGCGGCTTCCTGGAGCAACTGGTAATAGGTGGTGCAAAAAGCCTGGATATCGTTTTTAAAAACGGTTTCAAGGGTTATCTTAAATTCATCCTCCCTGCCGTTAACCATGAAATGGCCATGGTTCGTGACAATTTCATGGATTGATACCAGCAGCAGATCCCAGCCCAGATCTTTTATTTCCCTGATCCAGTCTTTGTACCGGGGAATAAACTCCATTTCCAAACCGGCAAGTATGTTAAGCGCATGGCCGTATTTTTGCTTTGCTGCTTCTATGTTTGACCGGTAGTCATGGACCTTTTTGCGGTCCATGGCATACCGGGTAGCGAAAGGCAAAGGCATGTGGTCTGTGATGGCAATGCTATTCAACCCCTTTTCAATGGCTGATTCTGCTATCTTATCAATGGATGCGCTGCCGTCGGAAAAGGTGGAGTGCATATGGCAGTCCAAGTGGGTATTAATGGTCAAGTCGAATCTCCAAAGGTTGTTTTTTGGTAAGTCATCATAGAGAAGCTTACCATTGGCAAATGAGTTCCTTGTTAGCCTGCATCAGTTTTCCGGGAATTTAATGGAAATCTTTTGTTTACCTTTTTTATCCTTGATGCTGACAGACAACTCTATACTTGAATCCATAAGCCCTAGTGCCAGTTTAGATTCTCCTTTGGCGTCTTCGATATGGGTTATTTCTCGAAGGATTTCAAAAACTCTTGAGCTGATAAGATTCCCTGGTGACGGCAGTTCTGTTTTCCGGTATTCAGCAGTAACAGCAACATTTCCTTCATCAGTTTCTTTTAAACTGATTTTTTTTGCATTGGCATTGACCCCGTGCAATGCGGTCAGTGCCAGCCACTTTAAAGCAGCTTCCTGAGCATCTTCATCATTGGCAAGTTCGGACATTTCTTTAAGCGGATCATTGCCTGAGAAACATTCACACAACTCTTGAACTTTTAAGTGTAAATTATTTGTATCTTTCATTTTATATCTCCTTGTGGAATTCAGGCGACCATTGATAGTACCTGATTGTTTTATTGAACGATAAACGTATTCTGCATGATTAGAAACAACCTACAAGATTATGTTTTGAATATAATGTTAGATTCTGCGGATTCAACCGTGAAAATTATTTTTTTACAAGTGTGTGATAATTTTATCTTGACAGGGGCTTTATTTTGTAAGTAAGTATTACTCACCTATCAAAACCCTTGACCTTGAAGGAAATAAGTTAAGGAGCATGTATGAAGCACAAGGGGAAAACAAATCCGCCGGGCCGGATTAAGATTATGGAGTCCTTTTCCAAATTGATGTGGAAAAAGGACTTTCATTCAATTACAACAGCAGAAATCGCCGGGAACGCATCTGTGACCGAAGGCCTGATTTACAAATATTTCAAGGATAAAAAGGACCTGCTTTACCAGGTGTTGAACGAACATTTCAAAGCATTCCAGGAAAAAATTGAAGGCAGGATTGCAAACGAGTCTTCCTGTGTTTCACAGTTAGAGGTCATTATCCATACCAGCCTGGAAAGTTATGCGGAAAACAGACTTTTTTCAAAAATGTTGCTGCTGGAAGTAAGAAACTCAAATGAGTTCTTCAGTTCCCGGGCTTACAGCATGGTCAGAAAATATGCTGCGACCATTCTTGAAATTATACAAAAAGGGATTGATTCAGGCGAAATTCAAGAGAACACAGATCCCCATCTTCTCCGTAAAGTTATACTTGGAGCCATTGAACACGCCTGCTTAGGAGAGATCATATTCGGCAGGGAGCTCGACATTGACAAAACATCCAGCGGTATCTCAGACATCATATTTAACGGAGTTAAACCATGACAAAATTGGAACAGATAAAGGCACAGATCATTGAGTATATTCAAGACGGTGTGGCCAGCCTTAACGAAGATCGGGCAAAAGACGTATTCAGATTGCTTGGAATGCCCGTGGTTGAAGAAGTTCAGGCAACCAATTTGGAGCAGGTCATGGTTGCAGCTGAAGATTTAGGTTATCCTTTGGTCCTCAAAGGGCTTGGAGATAATATCCTTCATAAAACAGAAGCCGGACTTGTTAAAGTGGGAATTGACGGTCCGGACCGTCTCAAAGAGGCGGTTGAAACCATGACTCGTATGGCAGGAGATGACCTGGAAACATTTCTTGTTCAGCCTATGGTTAAAGGAAACCGGGAGTTTGTAGCCGGGATGTTCAGGGATGCCCAGTTTGGGCCTGTTATTATGTTTGGCCTGGGCGGGATCCTTACAGAAGCCATCGGCGATATTGTATTTAGAATAGCACCGCTGTCAGGTGCGGATTTGGATGATATGCTTGACTGTCTTGCCGCTCAAAAATTGCTCGGTGAGTTCAGGGGGGAATCTGCAGTAAACAGGGATCAACTCAAAGCAGTCCTTAAGGGGTTGTCCGATCTTGCCTGTGCCTGCTCCCAAATCCAAGAGATCGATATTAACCCGCTTATTGTTGGATCAGATGGGTGTCCTGTGGCCGTTGACGGCTTGATGATCCTGGGAAAAGACCCTGAAAGCAGCAAGGCAAGGCTTCCTAAAATTGATTTCAAAGCTTTGAACACCTGTTTCTACCCGGAATCCATTGCCTTTGTCGGGGCGTCTGCATCTCCGGGTAAGTGGGGACATATGCTTCCCACAAATACCTTTGCCAGGGATTATAAAGGCCAGGTTTACCTGGTCAACCCCAAAGGCGGTAAAATTATGGGGCACCAGGTCTATAAGGATCTGGATGAAATAGAAGAAAATGTGGACCTTGCTGTTGTAACTGTTCCTGCAAACCGGGTAATGGATTTGATCCCGGCGATGGAGCGCAAAAAAGTCAAAGGTATGCTGCTTATTACTTCCGGGTTCAGGGAGGTCGGAGACGAGGGCAGGGGTCTTGAAGATGAGCTTATGGCAAAAGCTCGGGATGCAGGTATCTTGGTTCTGGGACCAAACACCATGGGCGTTTGCAATCCCCATGCAGAATTTTATTCCACTGCAGCAAATGCCTACCCAATCCCCGGGTCCACAGCACTGGTCTGCCAGTCCGGAAACATGGGGACCCAGCTGCTTGCCTTTGCTGAGCAGCAGGATATCGGTATCCGGGCCTTTTC
>JAKSAU010000154.1 GCA_022361535.1 Desulfobacterales bacterium | reverse complement strand
TGATCACTTTGTCCCGGATCTGTTTCCAATCAACAAACAGCTTTTCTGCCTTGTCTATCTGAGTCTTATCGCCTAAAAACCGTTCCTTGAGCAATTCGAAATTTGACAATGCATCTTTGGCTTGAATATTGACCTGGGTGGCGATTTTATCAACAAGTTCCGGGGTAGGCGCAACGGAAAGATCTTTCATGTCCTTGAGGATCGTCATCGCATCTGCCTTGACTTGTATGGCAGTAGTGGCTACGGTAAAAGGGTGCTTGTAAAACTTTCCCACCAGGTCTGCCGCATCAGCGCCTGCACCCCGGGATTGTGCATTATCATTAAACTCCTTTGCTTTACCGTTTGCAAATTCAATCAAGCCATCAAGGGATTTCATGATTTTAGCCACATGAGGCGCACCCTCTATACGTGTGATTTCATTTGCATCATTTTCGATTTGTATTCTGCGCTGCTCAATGACCTTATTTCTTATGGGTGCCCAATCTGAAAATAATTTTTCTGCAAGCTGAATATCCTTTTTATCCCCTAAAAACCGCTCGTTCAAAAGTTTAAAAAATCCCATTGCCTTTTTAGCATTCTCATCTACAATGCCCTGTGTTTTTTCCATTTGTTCCAGTGTCTGAGACATGGCTACGTCTTTCATGGATCGATGAATAGCTACGAGTTCTGTTTGGATATCCCGAATACTTGTTCCTACTGCAAGAGGATGCATGTATAGTTTTTCGGTCAAACCGGACAGCTTGTTAGCAGTATTGTATGATACAAAACCACCAATAATCATCAAAACAATTACCGAACCAAATCCGATGGTCATTTTTAGACTGATTTTAATGTTTTTCATGTGTATTCTCCTATTTTAAATATTTTACTTTAATAATCTTTATAAATAGGGACCTCATCCGGGACATGCGTCCGGTTACGAAAAGAATTGCATTCAACGTGGGTAAGATCCTGCCCTAATTTGTGTTTATTCTCGTTTAGGTTAGAATTAATTTTAGTGATGGTCATAAGGTAACTGAATTATAAATTTAGTACCGCATCCTAATTCAGACTCAACTTCCATGGCCCCTTTGTGATTTTCTGTAATAATAAAATATGACACATAAAGACCAAGACCGGTCCCGGCATCAACAGGTTTGGTAGTAAAAAAAGGATCAAATATTTTTTGCTGAGTCTCTTTGTCCATACCCGGACCGTTGTCTTCAACTTCTATTTGAAGCATGTTTGATTTTGGGTGTTTATGAATCCCTAAGGTGAAAACCGGTTTATAGTTTTTACGCTTAGAACACTTTTCAAACATGGCATAGGCGCCATTCTTTAATAAATTTAGAAGGACCTGCTGTATTTGGTTCCCTTCGCAGGCTATTAATGGAAGATTGGGTTCAAACTCTTTTTGGATTGTAATTGACTTAAAATCATAACCTTTAACCAAATTGTATTCTGTTTTAGCCAAATCCAGAATGTTTTCAATCAGTTCAACCGGATTATGCTTGTTAAATGAAGAATCACTTCTTCTTGCAAAATTTAACATATTGTCCATTACGGTGGACATTCTGACACCACAATCAGTTATGTTGTTTAAAATACGCGGAACACCCCTGATTTCCATAAACTCTTGAATTGCTTCGATTGTTGTACCAACGGATTCTGCGGCGTTTCTATTTGCCGATATTTTCGTATTGGTCAGACGATTGACTAAAAGTTCTGCATTCTGTGTCACACCGGATAGAGGATTATTTATTTCATGGGCCATTCCTGCTGCAAGGCCACCAACAGATAACATTTTCTCGTTTTGGATAACCATTTCCATCATTTTAACTTTTTCAGTGATATCTTGATATTCCACGGCCCGCACAATCCGCCCTTTATATGGGACGCTTTTGCCATGGACATTTAGCGGGTAAGAGGTTCCATCTTTTCTGATACCTACAACCTCATAGGGGTGATCAACTCCTGACATAATGTTCTTTCTAACGGTTTCTCTGAATTCAGGAGCAATAAGGTTTTCAAGAGCATTAATACCGATGAGTTCATCATACGCATATCCTGAGATCTCACAAAGGCCTTGATTGCAGTCTAAGATAATTCCTTGATCATGGATAAAAAGCCCACCAAAAGATGCATTATGAAGTGCTTTATAACGTTCTTCACTTTCCTTTAATGCTTTCTCGGCTTTCTTTCGGATTGTTACATCCCATACAGTGGATATCATTAAGCCTTTTTCCGGAAGTGGAATATTTTTGGCAGTGATGTAAGATGGCTCGCTCCCCTTTCGACAGATTGGAATATCTTCCCAGATCATTTGCGAAGGATCACC
>JAKSAU010000422.1 GCA_022361535.1 Desulfobacterales bacterium | reverse complement strand
TGGTTCTACCACACGGTTTGCGGATTCTGCCGGAGCGTCTGCTGGCCGGACCGGGAAGACCGGATTGCCAATAGCCGGCTGATCCGGCAGTCCGGGACCGCGGCGCTCGGATCCGACGGCTCCCACCGGATCGCCGATGACAGCGCCGTCACGGTGGCTACTCCCTATGGTCTGAATGTCGTGATCAATGAGAGCGAGTTCGAGAATCCGAAGGCGGAGGCCACCCTGTCGGATGGCATGTTCCCGCTGGATCGCGCGGTGATCGAACACCTTCGGAAGAGTGGAATCAAAAAGCCGTCGAACCGGGAGAAGCCTGATCCGACGGCTGATAATGGGCTGCAGAAAAGAGAATGAAGGCCCGGCCGGCCGAAGCCGCCGGAGTCCTTCCGGCATGGTTCAGCCGTTGGTTTTCTTCTCCTGCCTCTTTGAAATCGAATAGGTGAGTCTATCGATAATGATCGCCAGGAAGACGATGCTCACCCCGGCTTCGAATCCCCGGCCCACTTCGATGCGGTTGATGGACAGGAGCACTTCCATGCCCAGCCCCTTGGTTCCGATCATGGAACCGATCACCACCATGGCCAGGGCCATCATCGTGGTTTGGTTGATGCCCACCATGATGGATGGCTTCGCCAGGGGCAGTTGAACATCCCAGAGAACCTGCTTTCGCTTCGCTCCGAACGCCTTGGCCGCTTCCACGGCTTCGGGATCGACAGTTCGGATGCCGACATTCGTCAGGCGGATCACCGGGGGCACGGCATAAATGATGGTCGCTATGACCGCCGGCACACGGCCGAGACCGAAGAACATCAGCGCCGGAATCAGATAGACGAAACTCGGCATCGTCTGCATGGCATCCAATATCGGTTTGATAATGGATTCGGCGCGGTTATTCTGCGCCATGCTGATTCCTGTCGGAATACCGATGAGCAGAGAGAAGACAACGGACGCCGAAACCAGACTCAGGGTTTCCATGGCCATTTCCCAGTATCCGAAGCTGCCGATGAGGAACAGCATCACGGCCATGGAAATGCCGGCGATCAGACTGCGCAGCATCCGCCATCCGGCCACGAAAATCAGTGGGATGAAGATGAACCACGGAATGACGGCGAACACCCATTCGAATGCGAG
>JAKSAU010000674.1 GCA_022361535.1 Desulfobacterales bacterium | reverse complement strand
TTTAATAATCTTAATATCATTAATGCGTCTGCACTTTTATCGTGTCAAGTCCTACACATTTAAACAACGGGACTCACACACTTAACGATAGCACTCAGGCTCTTTTGTCCCGGAAAACGGCATCAGGCGTATTTTTTCCAAAAATACGGCAGCCGGTTCCGGGATAAAAGAGCCGGTATATGTATATACCATTAGCCTGTGTGAAAGTTTATACTGAACATACAAAACGAAATTTGCCATTCTCTATAAAACAGGGTAGTTTATAAAAAGCTCCTTATATAAATTCAACGTTTACGATTCAATACCCATGGCAAAAAGCAACCATAAATTATTGCGACCCTTTATCGTGGATGTGGAAGCTTCAGGATTCGGAAGCAAATCCTATCCCATAGAGATCGGTGTAGCCATGGAAAAGGACAACCGGTATTGCAGCTTGATTCTCCCGTCTCATAGATGGACCCACTGGGATAAAGCTGCGGAAAAAACCCATTGTATTACCCGTGAAATTCTTGTCAGGCATGGAAAACGGCTTGAAGACGTCGCAAAAGAACTCAACCGGCTTCTTGAGGGACTCACCGTTTATACTGACGGATGGGTCGTAGACAAACCATGGATTACCCGGCTTTTTTCAGAAGCCGGTATCCGGCAGGCATTCAGTGTCAGTCCCCTGGAGCGGATACTCACTGAACCCCAAATGGAAATCTGGCACAACACAAAAGAAAAAGTGATTTCATCCATGGATCTGACCCGACACAGGGCCAGCGCAGACGCCTATATTGTTCAGGAGACCTTTTACAGAACCCGGATAAAGACCTGCTGAAGACCCGATCTAAACCTTGCCTTAAAGTATGGCTTTACAAGCCTGTCTCTCCTAATTTATAGTTCTGCCATGATCGAAGAAAATGAATATATAAGCAAAACCCAAAAGAAAAAAGAAGCTGAAGCCCTGCAAAAACTGGGTGAAGAACTTGCCAACCTGCCAGCCAGCCAGCTAAAGCACCTGGAACTGCCCCAGGATCTTTACAAGGCCCTCGTTGATGCCAAAACCATTACGTCCAATGTAGCAGCCAGGCGCCACAGGCAATTTATCGGTGCATTAATGCGGGATGTGGATCCTGAACCCATCCGCCTTGCCCTTGCTACATTCAAAGCTGATCCCAGTCAGGTTGTTCAACCCAAAGCCAATAAAGAAACTGAGGCTTGGTTAAACAAACTTTTAACCGGCAGCCATGACGCCATTGAGGAATTTCTTTCTCTTAATCCCCAAACCGATCGTCAGCACCTGCGGCAATTGATAAGAAATGCCAACAAAGACAGGGCAAAGAAAAAGAAAGCCTCAAAATCCCTGAATGCACTTACAAAGATCGTTACCCAATACCTGAAGGATAACTAAAACAATGGCCGACCCCAAACGCCTTGCTCGATACGAAAGGATCTATGACCAGCTTGAAGACCTGATCAAAGACAAATCGCCAAACCTTATATCTGCCATGGCCACCATTGTTGCCGTTCTCCACCATAAGATGCCTCATCATTTCTGGACAGGCTTTTATTTTACAGGTCCCGAAAGCACGCTCCATGTAGGGCCTTATCAGGGTACCCTTGCCTGCCAGGTGCTTAAAGATTCAGGGGTCTGTCTCCATGGTGCTAAAACCCGGCAGGCAGTTGTGGTACCTGACGTTGAGGCCTTTGACGGTCATATTGCCTGTGATTCACGATCAAAAAGTGAAATCGTTATGCCAGTGATGAAAAATGACAAAGTGATTGCTGTGCTTGATATTGATTCACAAGAACTGGCCCAGTTTGACACATCAGACATCGCACCTTTGGAAAAGATCCTGTCTCTGCTTGACCCTTTTCTTTAATCGACGCCTTGTCTTCAAAAGAAAAACCCGTTGATTTTAAATGGTTTCATGGCGTATAGACATATACCATGAACCGGTTTTTCCAATTTTTCATGGACCTGAGAATCCGGTCCAAGCTTTTGGGCGGCTATACTATTGCTTTCCTGCTTGCCTTACTTGTGGGCGGCAGTATTATCATTTTTCAGGTCGAAAAAACCATTGAATCCAACATTGAAAGTGAACTGACCAATACCACTTCAACCATTCTCAACATGGTCAAAACCGCTGCTGATACTTCCATCCATAATCACCTTCGGGCCGTAGCTGAAAAGAACCGGGAAATTATCCAGGCGTTTTATTCTGATTTTAAAAAGAACCAGATCACCGAAGAGGAAGCCAAGATCATGTGCCGCAAAATTCTGTTTTCCCAGATCATCGGCAAAACAGGATATATTTTCTGTGCCGATTCCAACGGCATTGCCATTGAGCATCCAAATCCCGGGGTGGCAGGAAAAAACTTCATGGAGCGCAGCTTTGTTAGGCAGATGATCCAAAAAAAGACCGGGTACCTCGAGTATGACTGGAAAAATCCCGAAGACAAAGAATTCAAGCCCAAAGCCATGTATATGGCTTATTTTGAGCCCTGGGACTGGATTATTGCCGTATCGTCATACAGGGAGGAATTTAAGGAACTGATTAAAATAGATGACTTTAAATCCAGCGTCTTAAGCCTGAAATTCGGTAAAAGTGGCTATGCCTATATCAACGACAGTAAGGGCAATATTGTCATCCATCCATTTATGACAGGAAACTATTTTAATATCAAAGACAAGGATGGTAACTACTGGGTTAGAAAAATCTGTGAAATGAAAACAGGCAAGGCCATTTATTCCTGGCAAAATCCAGGAGAGGCAAACGCCCGGAAAAAAATGGTAATATTCAATTATATTCCAGAATATGACTGGATCGTGGGATCAACGACCTACCTGGATGAAATTTATGCCCCGGTGAAAACGGTAAAATCCGTCATTATTGCCATTGTATTGGTCATTTCTGTTATGGTGTTTGCCTTTTCTTTTTGGATTAATGCGTCTGTAGTCCGGCCGCTAAGGGCGCTTATGAACCGGTTTGACCAAGGTGCTTCGGGTAATTTTAACGTACGCATGCCGGTTCGCTCTTCCGATGAAATCGGCCAGCTGGCAGGATATTTCAATCGGTTTATGGACAAGTTGGAAGTTTATTCTAAGGATTTGCGAGGAGAAATATCACAACGCAGGCAGAATGAAAAAGCGCTGCGGTTATCTGAAGAAATGTTTTCCAAAGCCTTTAGATCCAGCCCATCAGGCATGTTTATCGCCACATTGGATACCGGGAAAATCATCAATGTCAATGACAGCTTTCTTTCCATAACCGGGTTTGGTCTCCAGGATCTGATCGGTAAGGAAATGCTATCTATATCTTTTTTCAGAAACCGGGAAGAGGGTCGGGCTCTTTTCAAAGAGATCCGGGAGCTGCGCTCATTAAAAAATAGGGAAATCCGGTTCAAAAACGCTGCCAATGAGAACCGCCAGGGAATGATCTCAGGGGAAAAAGTGGATCTGTGGGGAGAGGCTTGCATTCTCGGAGCCATGGCAGATATTACCGAATCCCGCCGCTTGGAGCGTGAAATCCTGAATATCTCCCAGAACGAAAGGCAGAAAATCGCCATGTCCCTGCATGATGATCTTGGCCCCCAACTTATCGGAATCGAGGTGATGACAAAGATGCTGGGCCGCAGGCTTGAAGACAAAGCCAATACCGGCAATGATAATTCCCTTCACTTGCCCGACCTTTCTGAGGAGACCGGCAGGGCAAAAAAAATCCGTGAGCTCATTTTGGACGCAATTGAAAAAACCAGGGCGCTATCCAGGGGGCTTTCTCCGGTAAACCTTGAAGACCGAGGGTTTAACCATTCCCTTGAGGCTTTGGCCACATATGTGAGTGATGTATTTAAAATCAAATGCACACTTATTTGCGAGCCGGATACCCTGCCGGAAAATGATTTTGCCCGGCCATTTGCAGATAACAATGTGGCCACCCATGTCTACTACATTGCGCATGAGGCGGTCCATAACGCCGTCAAACACGCTGGTTGCTCAACCATCCAAATCCGCCTGGCCTGCGAACCGGACCAGGTAGTGCTGACAGTTACGGACAACGGGCAGGGTGTCAAGGATCAGAAGTCCGGCACTGGTATGGGTATTCGGATTATGTCTTATCGTGCTGGCCGGATCGGAGCCACTTTAAAATTTGATAATTCCCCGGAACCCCATGGCACCCGGATGACCCTGGAGTTGCCCAACCCAATGGAAATACAATAATGACAGACTGCTATGACATTCTTATTGTTGAAGACCACCCCATTTTCAGGATGGGCTTAAAAGATATGATCAACCATGAGCCGGATATGCGGGTCTGTGGAGAGGCCGAAGATGTGGACACAGCCCTGGATCTTATTCAGTCCTGCCGGCCGGACCTGGCCATCGTGGACCTTTCCCTTAAAGAGAGCAATGGCATGGACCTTGTAAAAGAGATTCATTCAGACCATAAACCCTGCAACACCCTTGTCTTATCCATGCACGACGAAGCCCTTCATGCAGAACGCTGCCTGCTTGCCGGAGCCAAAGGGTATATCATGAAGCAGGAAGCGTCTGAATCGGTGGTCAGCGCCATTAGGAACATCATGGACGGCCACATCCATGTCAGCCCGAAAATCATGAGCCATTTGCTCAATGTGTTCAGAAAACAGCCGGATTTGGCCCATGAGTCTCCTTTAGCCAGGATTACAGACCGGGAACTGGAAATTTTCCAACTCATCGGTAAAGGGCTTTCCTCCAAACAAATTGCTATGCAGCTGAACATCAGCATTAAAACCGTTGGTACTTACCGGGAGCGGATCAAGGAAAAGCTGAACCTGACAAACGCAAGTGAGCTGGTCCGCTGTGCCGTTCTCTGGGTTGAAACCGGAGAAATTAAAGAGTCTTAAGCCAACCTTCCCCCATATCGTTTTCTTTGTAGGTTCCCAACCTACACCTATTTCAGCAACCGCCATACATGAATATGGGATTGCTGCCTATTTTTTCTTTTCCTTAGAATGCATATGACATTACCAGATGTTCCATTTGCTTTCATTCTGACCTGGTAAGCTGTCGTGCTCATGATGCCGGAACATCCTGAAACAAGTGATTTGAGACAAAGAGTCATTTTCTTTTTCATCAACCCGAAGTCACAAGGAGGTTTCCATGGCAGTCAAACGAGAGCACGGCAAATCCCAACCCGGTATTTCCTGGGGAAAATTTACCACCCGGATTCCAGGTATTCATGTCAACTTTTCCATGCCTGAAATTATCCAGGGAGGTCTGCTTACCACTGCCACCGGCGGTGTGGTAGCAGCACTGACCATGAAATATTTCCAGGTACCGTTTGAAGTGGCCTGGGCTGTTGTTCTCATACAATTGTTCTGGCTTTGGGTCGTACCCACAGTCATCTGCGGTGAACCATTTGCACCTGGATGGATCACCCCGGCCCTGCCTTTGGTCATGGCCTTTTTGGGAAAATTTGACGCAGGACTTCCTGCCATCCATGCGATGATGGCCGTGACCATTTGTGTATCTGCCATATTTTTATTCTTTGCGGTAACCGGCCTTGGAAAACGATTCTTCCAATGGGTGCCGGTGGAGCTTCGGGCAGCCATCATCTTTGGCGGGGCCATTGCCGCGTTTAATGCCGAGTTCGGCAGGATGGCCCAAATGCCCGTAACTCTTCCAATCGTCTGGGGTGTGGTCTTTTTACTCATGTTCTCCATATGGTTCACCAAAGCCAAACAAAAAAACCGGGTATTAAACCTCTTAGGCTCCATGGCTCTCCTGGTCGGGTTTCTGGTCG
>JAKSAU010000016.1 GCA_022361535.1 Desulfobacterales bacterium | reverse complement strand
TGACACCCATCATTATTACGCACTTGATAGTGCATTCTTTGCTGAAGCTTCAAACTTTTTGGAAAATATTTTGAATACAAAGCCCCCACAAAGTCAATATTACACTGAAAAAGAAGATTTATACCATTACCTGAAAGCCAAATTTAACCGGCCAGTTCGGGTTTGTGGTATGGTTAAAAATGAAGGTGAACCTGGTGGTGGCCCTTTCTGGTCAAAAAACAGAGATGGCTCGGTGTCTCTTCAGGTGGTTGAAAGTTCACAAATTGATTTGGGTAATGCCCAACAAAAAGAGTTAGTGAACAATGCCACCCACTTCAACCCTGTTGATTTAATTTGTGCGGTGAAAAATTTCAGAGGTGAAAAATTTGACCTTTTAAAATACAGAGACCCTAAAACCGGGTTTATCTCATACAAATCGAAAGATGGAAAAGAACTGAAAGCCCAGGAACTACCGGGCTTATGGAATGGTGCTATGGCAGATTGGAACACTTTATTTGTTGAAGTTCCGATAATAACGTTTAACCCGGTAAAGACGGTGAATGACCTGTTAAGAAAGGAACACCAGCCACAGTAAGATTTTAGGAAAGTATTGTTATTTTTGCATACGCAATTGATATTTTATGAACGAGGACGCAAGAGATTTTTACGAAGGTGATGAGATTGTTGAAGCTGTTGGCCGTTTTAAGAGAATGATGGCCAGTAAGCAATTTCAATATTTCGATGTGTATGAAATTGAAGGAATTGGTGACTTTTTCCTTGATGAAGGAAAAATAAAAATGGCTGAAGAAGCCATTAACTTTGGCCTTCAGATGCACGCTTCTGCAATTTCCCTAAAGATTAAAAAAGCCCAAATTTTATTAGTCGATGGTAAAGTCGAAGAAGCCCTTGAAATCACTCAATTCGTCGAAAAGATTGAAGACACGAACTCTGATGTGTACTTAATCAAAGGTTCAGCATTAATTCTGTTGGGCAAAGATGAAGAAGCAATTGAAGCCTATGAAAAGTCTGTTTTCTACAGCTACGAAGAACAGGACGAATTGCATTATAACATTGGAATTACGTTAGGTCAGGCTGGTTATACCCAAAAAGCGATTGAGTTTTTAAGTCGTGCCCACGATCTGAATCCTAAAAACGAGCTTGTTTTGTATGAGTTAGGCTACTATTTTGACAAGGAGCTAAAATCTGAAGAAACCATAAAATATTACAACAAGTACCTGGATATTGATCCATTCAATTCATCGGTTTGGTACAACCTGGGAATTACATACAACCGCATTGGCCAATATAAAAAAGCGGTTGAAGCGTATGATTATTCCATAGCCCTGAACGATCAATTTGAGCAATCATACTTTAACAAGGCTAATGCGCTCACAAACGACAATTGTTATGAAGAAGCAATTGAGTGTTATAAAGAGTATTTGGAACTTGACAAAGATAATGATGATGCTTACTGCTATTTAGGCGAGTGTTACATGAACCTAAACCGTAACAATGAAGCTTTAATTAGTTATCAAAAAGCAATTCGTTTAAATAAAAATAATGCAAATGCATGGTATGGTTCTGGTTTAATTATGTGGATGGAAGGTCAATTAACCGAAGGACAGACATTCATCAAAAAAGCCATT
>JAKSAU010000090.1 GCA_022361535.1 Desulfobacterales bacterium | reverse complement strand
GCATATGAGCCTGCACAATAAGGAACTTTTATCTCACCCAGGGAGGTGGGAGAATAAAAGAATATACCTTAAAAAGGGCTGCACCTTTGGGGGGAAGGGCAGCCCTTTTAATCATCTTACCTGTTTTCTTTTTATCTGTTTCTATCCAAATACAATTTTATAGACTTCTTTATAGGTCTTTGCAAAATGAAATTTTATGCCTTCTTTAATATGGTCCGGCAATTTTTTATATTCGCTGGAACATCCGTCAGGCAGGATAATTTCCTTGATTCCGGTTCTTCTTGCCGCAATAATCTTTTCCTTGATTCCGCCCACAGGCAGCACATCTCCGGTCAGAGTAATTTCACCTGTCATGGCAAGCGGCCTGTTGATGACACGGCCCGACGCTAACGACACAAGGGCTGTGGTAATGGTGATACCGGCACTGGGGCCATCTTTAGGTGTGGCACCTTCGGGCACATGGATATGGATAAAACTGGAATCAAAATAATCCTCTTTAATACCATACGCTTTTGCATTTGACCGCACATTTGACAGGGCAATGGATGCTGATTCCTGCATCACATCTCCTAACTTTCCTGTCAGCTTGAAGCCCGGGTTATTCTCATGAACTTTTACCGCTTCAATGGACAACGTCGCCCCCCCCATCTGGGTCCAGGCCAGGCCAGTTACGATCCCTTTACCCTTCATCTGCTTTTCAGGCTTAAAAATTGGCGGCCCCAAAAGTTCTTCTAACGACTTTATCGTGATCCGGATCTGTTTTTTCTTTTCTTTTAGAATCCGAACAATGCTTTTGCGGATAATCTTATTGAGCAGTTTTTCAAGGTTTCTGACCCCGGCTTCTCTTGCATATCCCTCAATCAGGTGACGGATTGTGGGATCGGTGATGGTGATGGTTGAAGCATTGAGTTTATTGCGTCTTAAAAGCCTTGGCCACAGGTGCTTTCTGGCAATTTCTAATTTTTCTGCCGTAATGTAGCCGGACAGGTTGATCCGGTCCATCCGGTCGAGCAACGGACCCGGGATGGTATCAAGCGTATTGGCAGTACAGATAAAAAGCACCTTGGATAAATCAATGCGCAGATCCAGGTAATGATCTAGAAACTCGGAATTCTGCTCCGGATCCAACACTTCCAGCAATGCTGAGGCAGGATCACCTTGGTAAGAAGCGCCTATCTTGTCGATCTCATCAAGCATGATCACAGGGTTGGCAACTTCAGTATCTTTAAGAGCCTGGACCAACTTGCCCGGCAGTGCACCAACATAGGTTCTGCGGTGACCTTTTATTTCTGCCTCATCACGCATACCGCCCAAAGAAAACCTGTAAAATTTGCGTCCAAGGGCTTCAGCAATGGATTTGCCAATAGAGGTTTTACCTACACCAGGCGGTCCCACAAAAAGAATAATAGACCCTGAAATATCCTTTTTATAGACACCTGCGGCAAAAAACTCGATTATCCGTTCCTTGACATCTGAAAGTCCTGCATGGTCACGGTCAAGAACCTCTTCTGCCCGTTCAATGTCAATATTGTCTTCGCTGAAAACGCCCCAGGGAAAT
This sequence comes from Desulfobacterales bacterium, assembly GCA_022361535.1. Next base: position 2,064 of record JAKSAU010000090.1, on the reverse strand, counting down.
GAGGTAACCCAGTCCAAATAATTCCTGGTAACCCCGTATTCAGAAGAACCTGTTTCAAGTACAGATAACTTCTCAATTTCCTCATCAAACCGTTTGACTACGTGCTCAGGTGGCTCCAAGGCCTCAAACCGCTCTTTAAACTTATCCACATCAGAGGTCTTGTCGTCTTTTTGCATCCCAAGCTCTTTCTGGATGGCTTTGAGTTGCTCCTTGAGAAAAAACTTTCGTTTATTGTCATCTACCTTGGTATTGATATCCTTCTGGATCTTGGTTTGGAGCTTGGCGATCTCGATTTCCTTTTGAAGGAGCATCATCACCTTTTTCATACGATCGAGAATGGATTCCGTTTCAAGAATATCCTGGAGGGCATCACCGGTTGCCGTTGTAATACCGGCGGCAAAATCAGTTAATGGTGACGGCTGGTCCGGTGAGAATCTTCCCAAATATTGTTTGAGGTCTTCCGAGTACAGCGGGTTCAATGACAATAACTGCTTAATGGCTGAGATAATTGAAATGGCATACGCCTTTACCTTATCCTCATCTTCCTTTGGCGGGACAAGATATTCCACCTGGACAACAAAAGGCGGTTTCTCAGAAAGAAATTTTTTGATTCTAAACCGTTCCAGACCCTGGGCAATAAATTGAAGGTTGCCCTCTACATCCTGGACATTGAGCATTCGCACTACGCACCCGATTTCAGGAAAATCTTCTTTGTATACGTATTTACCTTTTACCTCGCTCAGGTAGGAAAGCCCCAAAAGATTCTGGGACTCTTTGGTTGCTTTAACCAATGTTTCTTCCCAACGCTGTTTGCTGACCATCAATGGCTGGACCTGGGCCGGCAGATGGGGGCGCCCTGTAATGGGAACCAGGTAAAGGATATTCGGTTTGGTGCTTTGTGTGATCAGATCGCCTTTGGCCTCTTCATCCTCGTCTATAACAATCTCAGGTGTAATGGGTTTGGCTTCATCGCTCATAGGTTACCTCAATAATGTCATTTTCAGGTTTTTGCTGATGATTTGGGTGTTGCACTTCAATATACTATAATCAAATTTCATGTCCTGACAATACCCATATACACAAAACCGGTTTTCAATCCATTTTTAAAATAAAAAACACCCCTACCAGCCTCTTGTGCATATGCACTGGCCAATAGGGATGTTGCGGATCTCGGGCTATCAAACCGGTATTTTACCGGATAATATTTTTTTCCTGGTTACAGTTTGCTTTTTCCGATGGGGAGCACGCACACCCGGTACCGCAGCCGCACTCCCCTTCTCCTTTATAAGTTTTAACAAAACTTCGGATACAAAAGTACAAGGCTGCTGCCACAATCAATCCGACTATTAAACTTTCCATAAAAATATCGTCCTTTCAGGTGGCGTTGGTTAAAGCACCAAAGAGCCGACCTGGTATACTGCCACTGATAAACCAAATGCCAGTGCTGTATTAAAGACCACAGAGAACCCGGCCCATTTCCAGGAACCTGTTTCCCGGGCAATACAGACGACTGTCACAAAGCATGGTGCATAAAAAATGGTGAAAATCATCAGGGAAAAGGCTGTCAGCGGACCCCACCCCGGTGCCTTTGCAAGGCGTTCGGCAAGAGATCCGGTTTCTTCAGGATCAACTTCACCCAGGGAATAAGCCGTTCCCAGTGTAGAGACGACTACTTCTTTTGCAGCAAATCCGCCCACAAGGGCAATATTGGTTCTCCAGTCAAATCCTGCCAGCTTGGAAACACTTTCCAAAGCAACACCAATACGACCTGCAATGGAATTTCGCAGTCCGGCCTGTGCTTCCTGGCCATCAATCTCAGCCAGTGCCTCTTGAACAGCCGCAGCCTGCGGAGTCAGTTCTGTATCCTCTCCGGCCTGTTCAATTTCACCAAGTACGGATGCAGGAACTGTATCTGTAATTTCAGTACGCTTTGCATCGAACTGTGCAACACTTGACTCATCAAGCCCTGGAAAGGTCATCATGGCCCAAAGGATAATGGAAATTCCTAAGATCACTGTACCGGCTTTTTTCATATATTGCCAAGTCCGCTCCCAGGTATGGATC
>JAKSAU010000673.1 GCA_022361535.1 Desulfobacterales bacterium | reverse complement strand
ATCAAGCTGGCCGGGTTCGGCTTAGCCGACAAAGTTGCCCAGATTAATGGCTCTGCCGTTGACATAGCGCGCAAAGCAATCGGTGACAGCGATACCTTAATTGCCGGTTCCATCGGGCCGATTGGCTCCGGCATTATGCCACTCGGCCGCGTTACCGCCGCTCAGGCGCAAAAAGCCTTTGTTACCCAGTTGCAAGCCCTTCGTGATGGAGGCATTGACTTTTTCGTGCTGGAAACATTCGCCGATCCGAACGAATTGAAAATAGCTCTAAATGTAGCAGCAGAGGTAGCTCCAGATATGCCGGTCGTTGCGATGCTAACAGTAAATCATTTTAGTGAAACAAGTTATGGCCATAAGGGCGAAGAAGCTCTAGTTTCCATTGCCCAGCACCCAAACTCCGACGTTGTAGGCTTTAATTGCTCCATTGGGCCGTCCTTAATGCTCACAGCTGTCGAAAAAGTTAAAGAAAAAATTAACAAACCAATGATCGTCCAGCCAAACGCAGGTTTACCTAAAGAAGTTGATGGCAGGATGTTATATCTCAGTACGCCTGAATATCTGGCTGAATATTCAAAAAGATTTTTTGAATGCGGCGCACGCATCATAGGCGGCTGCTGTGGCACAACCCCGGAACACATCCGCGAAATATCGCGGGCAATTCACTCGGTTGACAAAGCCGCTATCTCTGCACAAGCTGCTGTAAAAAAAGAACTTACAACAATAGAGCAAGCTCTCCATGACCCAGCTGTACCGCTTATCGAACGGTCAAAATTCGGCCATAAACTCGCAACCGGCCAACGTGTTGTCTCCATTGAAGTTACGCCGCCAAGAGGCTTTGACCTGACAAATATCATAGAAAAATCTAAGTTGTGTCGTGACAACGGAATAGATGCGATTAATATACCAGACGGACCACGTGCCAGCAGCAGATTATCTCCCATGATAACCGCTATTGAGATCGAAAGGCAGGCCCAGATAGAATCTCTACTACACGTTTGCTGTAGAGACCGTAATATCATAAGCTTACAAAGCGACATGCTAGGCGCACAAGCCGCCGGATTACGAAATATGCTGCTGATAACAGGCGATCCACCGAAACTGGGCGAGTATCCGGACGCAACAGCAGTGTTTGACCTGGACGCGATTGGTCTGACCCAAATCGTTCATAACCTCAACTGCGGCATAGACGTAGCAGGCAATGAGTTTGACCCTGGATTGTCACTGGTAGTTGGTGTTGGGGCAAATCCTGTAGCTTATGAGCTGGAACGCGAGATCGAAAGGT
>JAKSAU010000092.1 GCA_022361535.1 Desulfobacterales bacterium | reverse complement strand
TCACCCAGCACAGGTGTGGATAGAAGCAGGCTGCGTTTGTAGTTGCTCATCATACGGTCCAAAATCTTATCTTTTTTGGGAAGCAGTTTTTCAGGAATATCCAAAGACAATATCTTGTTCCAATGCCTTGAAAAGCCGGCGTTCATGAACATGGTTCCGGCGCACCGGCATTGTTCCTCATAATAGTTTTCCCTTCCACCGATGATCAGGCCCACACAGTCATCCACCGGTTCTTTGTTTTGCATGGGGAGCATCACCGGGACGGAAATATCACGGAAAAGTTGGGCTGCGTCTTTCAGGGCGTTGCCGCATAGCCCATAACCCAGAAGAACAGCGTCGACATGTGCAGCTATTTTCGCTACTGCTGCTTTAACCTCGCGCGTTAAAACCGGTATGTTGGAATGAAGTCCCAATTCCAACACATTGATCAATACCGTAAGGTCATTTTTTTCAGCTGTTTCGAATTCTTCGATATGGGATGCCCTATGTATGCGTTTGGACCCATCATTTTCCAGAATTTCAATCAATTCTGCGGAAAATTGATCATTTACAACCCAGATTTCGGATATTTCCGGGTCGTTTGACAAGACATAGGCAAATTCAAGTTCCAGGATCTGACATGTCACCACACCCAGTTTTGCCATTTTTTATCTCCTATTATTCTTTTTTCGTGCGGGCAGGATTGGTCTTTATCTTCATACCGTGTTGCTCTCTACTCCCATTCGACCGCTGCCCCTGAATGACGAGGTCGATCACATGGGTGGCGGTTTAACCGTTTTCACTTTCTTGCTGGGATTTAATCCGGCCTTTTTTTCAGCCTCGCTCCCTTTGATAACATACACGGTCTGGGGTCGGTCGATCAACGGCCTGACCACTGTGTTGAAGTAGTTTTTGGGATCAGCTTCGTATTCCGCTCTCATATGCTCACTGGCCGGGCATACTCCCACGCAGTGATTGCATTGGTAAGTCGGCCGGTATGCCAGTGATTGCCACCATGACACGGTTTCCAGATTGCTGAATCGTTCCCTGTAAACGTCCATATCCGGCGAGGTCACCAGGGCATCGATCCAGTCCACAAAATTAACCACCACTTCCCGATAATTGTGAACCAGGCAGGACAACCAATCAAATTTTCCATCCTCTCTGATGGCACCCACAGGACAAGCTGCCACGCACAGCTTGCAATCAATGCAAGGATTCTTGGAAACCTTCTCATCATATCGGTCGAGTTCCCTGTCGATCAGGATACTGGTAAACCATACCGAGCTGCCGGCCTTTGGGTGAAGCACGAGTCGATTGAGGCCCATGAGGCCGAGTCCCGCTTCTTCTGCCACCGGTTTGAGACTCAGGTTTAAAGCTTCGGAATTTTGACGGGAAGTGTCCATAGGAAACGCCGGCGGCAGGTATACTCCTTTCACGCCGTATTTTCGCAACGCCATAATGATCTTCCTTGATGACATGCCAAGGATATCTTCGGCCAAATGGACATCGAAGCTTGTTAGGTTTCGAGCAGGCGTTCGAGCATTTTCAGGATTCAAAAAAACTGCGAGCGAAATTAAGGATTGGGTTTTGGGAAAAACTTCCAAGATCTTGTCTCGTTGGTGTAGGAGCCTCTGCCTGTTAATGTCCACGATTCCGACATCATCAGCTCCGCATCTGGTGCACAGCATCCGGAGCGTATCATGCCTCAGCTTTTCATCTGCGGACCAAACCGTTTTGTCATCCATCTTTCCTATATTTATCTTCCAATCGCCAAGTCTCATTGCGTTCCTTTAAATAGCTGTTTGATCAGTGTATTTACACATATAGAGAGAAAAAAATTATATCTTCCTGCCCAACTCATAAAGACCGGACAGCAGTTCCCTCCGTTTTTTTCTGCCGATTAAAGCGACAATATCATCTTGGGCTTTCTGCCAAAGGGGCAGGGCCTTTTCGAGTAAATCGGCCCCCTTATCGGTTATCCTAATTATGCGTTCTCGCTTGTCGTCACCCGATTCGACTGAAATCATTCCAAGCTTTTCCAGGTGGGCAAGGTTGCGGGTCAACGTGGTTCTCTCCATGCCGAGGGCTTTGGCCATTCTTGTAAGTAGAATGCCATCCTGATCGTAAGATGCCATCAGTATGGAAAACTGGTTAGCCTTGAGGCCGGATGGTCGCAATGCTTTGTCAAATTTCTGTGTGACCAGCCTGGCTGCTCTTCTCAAGTTAAAGCACACACAGCTGTTCCCAATCTCTCTACGCAGTAATTTATTACGCAATTTTCTGGTCATCATGAGCACCTTGTTTATGTGTAACTACACCTTGTGTTGGTGCTTGTCAACCGGATTTTTGGGGTCGAAAATGTTCACATGTGAACCCTTTGCGGCGCGAATAGAGTCGCGGACCGGATTATGGCGGATACAATATGTCGTGGTGGTTTTTAATTGACAACCTGCTGAGATTTTTGTATAAATGTGCTTTTAAGAAGCAATTTCCTGTCGTTTTGACCAGTGTTAAAAACAATAAAACCCGGGCAGTCCAAAATCATAGGTATTGATCGGATAGACTTGAATTCAAAACTGAAAAAGAGAACCTCCATCGCTTTCAGGCCATGGAGGTTCTCTTTGATTCCAACGGTAGGCTTCTGAAAAATTAACTAGAGGTCCCATTGTTCAAGAAAAATTCTCCACAATTCGCTATATCATCAGAGATTTCAAATACGCCTTTAATAAAAGCCAATATGATCGGCACTCAAGGCGGGCAGGGCACCTATATTGTTTCAAGAGGTCAAGTGATTAAAGAACGGCCTGAACAATACGACCTCAATCCAAGCCACAGGATAAAATATGATCATTAAACTAATTCTGGTTAAAATAAAGCGTGCCTTCACAGACCTCTTGCCCATTATTCTGGTGATCGCTTTTTTCCAGACTGTTGTTTTAAGGCAGCCGTTACCCCATATGGGAGAAGTTCTTTTTGGTGCCCTTCTGGTGGTGACCGGCCTCACGCTGTTTGTTGAGGGACTTGAAATGGGTCTGTTTCCCATTGGTGAGTCAATGGCACATGCCACATCTAAACTTTTCTTTGTGTATGTGACAAACATTCACCAGAAACTATTTGCCTGTTATCTTACATCATATTTTATCACAGCTTACTCCAGCAAATATAATCTTTTAATGAT
>JAKSAU010000362.1 GCA_022361535.1 Desulfobacterales bacterium | reverse complement strand
TAAATCATTTTCCTTTTGATCTATAACGAACTTACGCCAATCATCATCCACGTTCGTGGAAGTATTAACTTGATTAATAAACCCTTCAATAAGTTCTTTCTTGCTACGAAGTTCGATGCTTGAATTGATTGCTTTATCAATGGTTGTTAGGATACTTTTGTCAGCACAGTTGGATTCATGATATTTTGCAACCAACAAGAGAATATAGTCAATATTGACCTCAATCTGTTTAATTAATTCCAACTCAAAGACGATGTCATCGTTAATGTCCTCTTTATCTGCATCATTGCCTTTTCGGAAATCTTGATACAAGTCAATATAGATACTTTGATAATCTTGAAAATCCCGTTTGCTTAATATTTCATTGCCTTCAAAGTCATCAAATGCAGTAAGGATATTTCTTATTCTTAAAGTGGCACCAAAAAGCTTAATAAATTCTTTTTGAGCAGTTTCGCCTATGATTGGAAGTCCCAGCGGATATTGTGTCTGGAGAGAGGTGATTAACTCTGAATAGCCCGGATTGTGTTTGCCATCTTCATCAAAACCATAATAATAATCATCATAAGTTTTAAGTAAAACGATACCTCCGGCATCTTTGTCTCCAAATAGGGAAATCGCATCATCTGTTGACTGCTTAAGGTCCCTGAAGCAAACAATATTTCCAAAGGTTTTAACAGAGTTTAGTATGCGATTGGTTCGAGAAAAGGCTTGCATCAATCCATGTTGTTTAAGATTTTTATCTACCCACAGTGTATTCAAAGTAGTTGCATCAAAACCTGTCAGGAACATATTCACCACAATAAGTAAATCCACCTCCCGGTTTTTAACTCGCCGGGATAAGTCTTTATAATAATTTTGAAACCTATCTGAAGACGTATCAAAATTAACATTAAATCTCCGGTTGTAATCAGCAATAGCTGCATCTAGGAAATCACGAGAAGTCTTATCAAGTTTATCCGTATCAAAACCTTCTTCTGGCAGAGCATCTTCAGGTTCTTCCTCATTTACACTGAAACTGAAGATTGTTGCAATCGTTAAATTATATTTTTTTTCTGCTAGTTGGCGCATAAATTCAGCATAATACTTCATGGCCATTGGGATAGAAGCAACAGCAAAGATTGAGTTAAATCCTGCTATACGCTGACCACGATGTAAATAAAAACTATTTCTTTTCGTCTTCTGGTCAAAGTGATCAATGATATAACTTGTTACCTCTTTAATTCTTTCAGGAGCAGACATGGCTTTCTCTACATCAATGGCACGTACTTTTGCATCGGTTATATTATCCTTTCCCTTGACGGTATTAATAAAATCAATGCGAAAAGGCAGTACATTGCCATCGGTTATCGCATCTACTATTGTATAGGTGTGAAGTTTATCCCCAAATGCTTGCGGAGTTGTTCGCATGAAGGGATTTCCACCACTCCTAGCATTGACAGCAAAGATAGGTGTTCCCGTAAAACCAAAAATATGGTAGTTAATAAATGCTTTAATTATCTTTTGGTGCATCTCACCAAACTGAGAGCGGTGGCACTCATCGAAGACTAAAACAACGTGTTCCTTATAAACACTATGTGTTTTGTTTTTTGAAATAAATCGGTCTAGTTTCTGTATGGTTGTGATGATAATACGAGCACTAGGGTTTTCCAACTGTTTTTGTAGAACTTTAGTTGAGGTATTGCTGTTAGCAGCCCCTTTTTCAAACTTGTCATACTCTTTCATGGTTTGGTAATCAAGGTCTTTTCTATCCACGACAAAAAGAACCTTATCAATAGAGGGAAGAGCAGTAGCCAATTGTGCAGTTTTAAAACTAGTCAGCGTTTTACCGGAACCTGTCGTATGCCAAATATAGCCGCCAGCATCAAGTGTTCCTGTCTTCTTGTAGTTAGTCGAAATCTCAATACGGTTTAAAATACGCTCGGTTGCTGCAATCTGATACGGACGCATAACTAATAATAAATCTTCTGACGTAAAGACGCAGTAACGGGTTAGAATATTGAGCAGGGTATGTTTGGCAAAAAAAGTCTTGGTGAAATCGACTAAATCAGCAATAATTTTATTGTTGGCATCGGCCCAAAAACTTGTAAATTCAAAGCTATTGCTAGTTTTTTTACCTTTTCCTTTTCGTTGAGATGATTCCTTAATGTGTTGGTTACGGGTTGTGTTAGAGTAGTATTTTGTATGCGTCCCGTTGGATATTACAAAAAGCTGAACATATTCGTATAAACCTGAGGCAGTCCAAAAGCTATCGCGTTGATAGCGTCTAATTTGGTTAAATGCTTCACGGATGGCTACCCCTCGGCGCTTTAATTCAATATGTACAAGGGGTAGACCGTTTACGAGGATAGTCACGTCATATCTGCTTTCGCGAGTCCCCCCTACCTCGGTATATTGATTAAGAACCTGTAGTCGGTTGTTATGAATATTATTCTTGTCGATAAGGTTGATGTTCTTAGTGCTACCATCATCACGTTTTAAAATTTGCACGTGGTCTTCTTGGAGCTTTCGGGTCTTTTCAATAATACTTTCGTTAGAACTTGCCAGGTTCTGTGAAAAAAATCTATTCCATTCATCATCGGAAAAGTTATAGCTATTTAATAACTCCAGTTGATGACGTAGGTTAGCAATAAAAGCCGCTTCACTCGTAATATTAATACGTTCATACCCTTGTCCACAGAGACGGTTGATTAATTCGTTCTCTAATGCCGCCTCGCTTTGATAATCGACTGCCCGGTACGGCTCTGGTGAATATTCTGCAACAACAGTAGCTTCGTTTGTAGAAGCCACGATATTGTAGTTGTTCATGAACCCACCTCCTTGAATGTTAATAGTTTGTCTCGATAATACTCATATTGTTTACGTCTTGCTTCGATCTCTGCTGGCAGGCCACTTGAAAGGTCGTTGCACAGCTTGTCAAAACGATCGAGAATTTCAACAATGCGCTGTTGTTCTTCGAGTGGGGGGATAGGGATTTTGACTTGCTTTACATCATTTGAGTTTATAGCTTCAAAAGTTGAACCCTTAGATTTTGACTTTAATTCTTGGATATTAGCATTTATATAATAATATAAAAATTTGGTATCTAATCCTCTTTTTCCACTTAAAGCACATAGGCCTCGACCAATCGCAATTTTTCTGTCTGTAATATTTGTATCACCTACAGGAGCTCTGACACTCATAACAATTTCATTTATTTCAGCAAATTTTATTGGTGCTGATGTAAATTTGTTTGAAAATTTCAAAATTGTTTCCCCAAAATGTGATTTGCCTTGATGAAATTCAATGCCTTTTTTTCCATTGGTTATAATAGTGTCACCTTTTGGAGATGTTCCCATTGTTATATTAGCAATCTCCCCCAATATCTTCCGCTCCACCTCATCACCAAAACTAAGCAGGCTACCACGATAATACTCATATTGCTTTTTTCTCGCTGTTAGCTCCGCTGTTAGTTCTGCTGTTAGCTCTGCTGTTAGCTGAGTGAAATTGTCTAAAATACGGACAATTTCTTTTTGAATTGGTAAGGGTGGTAGAGGGACTTTAATTTTTGACAACTTTAAAGGTGAAACTTCTATTACTTTTGTTCCATTTGCAATCTTTCTTTTCTTCGTAAAGAAATCAGCTGTTTGCAAATAATATGAAAGGTATTTAGAGTTTTGATCATGTTTGAAAATCCCAGTATGTCCACCAGTTACAATTTCTTCATCGCCGAGCCAAGCTACACATTTGCGAACATCTTCGACATTTTCGCTTGTTACAGCAATTATTAAATCTCCCGTATTTACTTTTTTTAGCTTCTTTGCAATTTCTTCAGGAACAAAGGTCTTTGTTTCGTGCGTAAATGTACCGAAATAGGTATAAATTTGACCATAATGTATACAACCTACACCTGCTTTAGAAAATTCTTTCTTTTGCAATCCATTGCCACGTATCATGGTACCAAAATCGCAAAGAGCTTTATATTCAACCCCATTAGGACAAAGCTCCTCAATGAGCTTTTCTAGCTTATTCATATACCCACCTCGATTTCTGCAATAATCTTATCAATCTCGTCACGCAAAATCTGCTCTTTTGAGACAATCTCTTCAATTTCCTTATTGAGCTGGGTAATGTCAATCACTTCTCTTGTATCTTCTAACTCTACATAGGTGCTGACAGAAAGGTTATAT
>JAKSAU010001294.1 GCA_022361535.1 Desulfobacterales bacterium | reverse complement strand
CTAAGATGGGCGGCACACAGCTTTTAAGTTTTATCGACGGAATCGCCAACACCGATATCACCAAGGCCAATGTGGCTCAGATGATCGATCAAACATGTGATCGATCAGCAGGAAAGCAGGTCCCTGAAGTAACCTGGATCTCGTACCCGCAGGCCAATGATCTTAAAGATGAGTCACCGGATGATGTATAGAGGGGGAAATATGGGAACACCAGATAAGAAAAAGAAAACTGTCAAGCCCAGCAAGGTCCTTGACTACCTGAAGCACGAAGACCCCTTTTCAAAGGGGGTAGCATTTTGTCCGGGCTGCGGCCTGGAACTTCTTTTACGCTTTATTCCCCAGGTTCTGGGCAATGACATTGTCATCACCGGAACCCCGTCCTGCTCCGCCCCTGTGCTCCTGGGCCAGAACAACCAGTCCTGGCATACTCTTTCCTATTTCGGGACCCTGATGACGGGGGCCGCGGCCAATGCCACAGGCCTGGTTCGGTATTACAGGAAAGCCGGTATCGACAATACCGTTGTTTGCTTTAACGGGGACGGCACCGCTGCTGACATCGGTTTCGGTAATCTTTCAGGCGCAGCCGAGCGCAATGAACCGTTTATTTATATCTGCTACGACAATGAAGGCTACATGAACACCGGTGTTCAAAAAAGCGGAACAACGCCCTTTGGCGCCACAACAACCACCACCCCGTTCGGGGCTGCCTCCAAGGGCAAGAACCTGCGGCGGATGAACCTGGCCCTTAAAATGGCCATGCACAAGATTCCCTATACTGCAACAGCAACCTTAAGCAACCTTGAGGATCTCGCTAAAAAACTTCTCAAAGCAAAAGAAGCCAAGGAGAGAGGATTTGCCTTTCTCCACGTCTTTGCCCCCTGCCCCACAGGCTGGGGCGCAGATCCGGCCAACACCATTGAAATTTGCCGCAGGGCCGTTAAAACCAATTACTTTCCTTTATGGGAAGCAGAAAACGGCAAAATCCGTATGACCAAAACCGTTAAAAAGCCCAAGCCGGTCAAGAACTATACTGAACTGATCAAAAAATTCTCCCGCCTTACAGATGAAGATCTTGACGTCCTCCAGGATGATGTAGATTACGAATACTGCATCCTGGGCGGTTTAAGCGTTCTTGAAACCGAATGCCGGCTTCCAGAAGAGGCAGAAACCTATGAAGCTAAAGGAGAAGGCCGATGATGAGCGAAGTCAGATTCCACGGCAGGGGCGGCCAGGGTGTGGTCACCACGGCCAAAATCCTGGCCAACGCATGTGTGCGGACCGGGCTTTACGGGTCCAGCTTTCCCATGTTCGGATTTGAGCGTAGAGGCGCCCCTGTTACCGCATTCGGCAGGTTTTCGGATGTGCCAATCCGGGAAAAAACCCAGATATACAACCCAGGTATCCTCGTGGTTCTGGACCCGTCCCAGAAGAACTCCCCTGCCGTGTTTGAGGGTCTCAATCCGGACGGTATGATGCTGCTCAACGACAAAGGGGGCCCGGGAGAAATTGCCCATGATAACCTGAAAACCTTAGGGGTAATAAATGCCAGGGGCATTGCCTTGGAGGAGATCGGCCTGCCCATTCCCAATACGGTTGTGGCAGGGGCGTTTGCCCGGATGTCGGGCATTCTTGATATAGAACCTGTGACCGAAGCTCTT
>JAKSAU010000582.1 GCA_022361535.1 Desulfobacterales bacterium | reverse complement strand
GGTAATAGGATGTGGTTCATTCCGCCGATACGATTTTTAGGGTCAAACAGGCAGACCGCCACGCACGACCCTAATAGAGTATAAATAATGACAGGTTCTTTGCTGGCATAATACTCTCCGATGCCTATGGTCACTTGTTTTTTATTGTGGGCTATCTCGTCTGGCATTCTTTAAGCGCTTTGCTTACGATTTTATCAAGGGGCAATACTTTATCTACTGCATTTCGCTTAATGGCTTCTTTGGGCATACCGAATACCACGCAACTTTCCTCATCTTGTGCAATTGTAAAGGCGCCTGCTTTTTTCATTTCAAGCATGCCTCTTGCTCCGTCGTCACCCATACCTGTTAAAATCACAGCCACAGCATTTTTTCCGGCATACCGGGCCGACGAACGAAAGAGGACATCCACTGAGGGGCGGTGACGCGAAACCAAAGGGCCTTGACGGGTTTCAACATAATATCTTGCCCCGCTTCGTTTAAGCAGCAAATGGTCGTTACCAGGTGCGATGAGTACACGTCCCCGTAACACGGTATCATTATTTTCAGCTTCTTTTATGGACACCCGGCATATCTTATCAAGGCGTTTTGCAAACGCCTTCGTAAAGTTCTCCGGCATGTGCTGGACGACCACCATACCCGGGGCATCCATAGGCAGCGCCTCAAACAATACCCTTAAAGCTTCGGTTCCTCCTGTTGATGCCCCAACAACGATAATCTTTTCTGTTGTTTCAACCATGGCTTTGGTGGAAGGCTCCGGCATAATAGCGTCAGCAGTCAGTTTAGGCGATACTTTCAAAGGTTTGGTAATCTTTTTAGCATTGACCATGGCTGCGGCTTTAACCGCATCGCACACCCTGATTTTAGATTCTTCAAAAAACTGTTTGGTGCCCAGCTGGGGTTTTTCAATGATCTCCACAGCCCCGTATTCCAGTGCTTTGAATGCTGTCTGTGTGCCTTTTCCGGCAAGGGTTGAGCAGATAACCACTGGAATTGGATGCTGGCTCATAATTTTTTTGAGAAAAGTAATACCATCCATTCGAGGCATTTCAACATCCAGGGTGATGACATCCGGGATCTGCTCACGCATTTTGGCAGCGGCAACAAAAGGGTCCTGGGCCATTGCCATGACCTCAATATCCGGATCCGAATCCAGGACCTTGGCAAGAGAATTTCTGACCAGGGCCGAATCATCAACAATCATTACTTTTATTTTTTTTCCCATGGCTCGCTGTCTTTTCTTTCAATAATTCAATGTTCGGTTTTCCTATATATTGTGGCCTCAGGAGACACCAAAGGAAATTCCGTACCCTGCAGGACTTCCGAATGCCCAACAAAAAGATAGCCTCCTGTTTTGAGATGACGGCACAACCGGTGTAAAAGCGCAGTCTGTGTCTGTCTTTCAAAATAAATCATTACATTCCTGCAAAAAATGATATCCATCTGATCGATCATTGGATAAGTTTTATCCATCAAGTTCAGATGATAAAACTTAACCATCGCCCTGAGCTGCGGAACAATTCGCACAAGATTTTTTGCCTTATCCTTGCTTTTCAAAAGATATTTTTTTCTCAAGGCCATGGCAACAGGGCTGATTTCCTCATGGGGATAAACCGCCTTTTTTGCAATTTTCAAAACCTTGGTGGATATATCCGTACTAACAATATCGAAAATAAAATTTACGGAAGCATGTCTTTGAGCAAACTCGGACACAACCATGGCAAGGGTATATGGTTCATGCCCCCTAGAACAGGCAGTGCTCCAGATTGACACCTTTTTTGTTCCCCCGGGCCTGACCGATTTTGACAGCTCTGGGAGTACTTTTTCTGTAAGGTATGTGAACTGCTTTGCTTCC
>JAKSAU010000896.1 GCA_022361535.1 Desulfobacterales bacterium | reverse complement strand
TTATTTTGTCGCCTGTCATGCTATCTCCGAAACCGGTTGATTGTTCGAAATCACAATATAACGACTTTCGTTATATTGTCAACCTAAATATTTCACTCACTAATTTTCAGGGAGTGAACGGGATACGCTCGCACGCTGATTAAAAATAATTATCATGTGCCAATGTTATATCGTCCGCCCTGGTTTTTTATGATCAGATATTGACAATACGGCTATAATGTGACCATACCCATTCAGTTTAAAGCCGAAGGTCTTCACCATGTTTCACCAACACTTAAGAAAGGAGTTCAGTATGAAAAACTTAAACTCGTCTTTAACGTGGAAACTTTTAGTGGGCGTTCTGATGGTTCTGTTTGTCGCTAATGCCGGCAGCCTCATGGCTGAGGACGCGAGCATTATTCAAATATTCAAATCACCGAACAGCAAGACCGACCTCCTGCTGTCTCCCCCGGACCTGTTTGTAAAGAAAAATACAGTGGTCATCTGGATGAACGGTATCCAGGGAGAGGAGATTCAGGTTGTTTTCAAAGATGGCAAGGCTTGCAAGGATGTATCCTTTTCTCCCGAATACAAAGGATTCAGCCTGGACTCCAAAAGCTGCTATGTCACCAGCTTCATCCCGTACGCGGCAACATCGAGCCTTCAGTTTACCCAAACGGGGACCTTTGCGTACGATGTGTCCAATCCCACGGGACGCATTTCTGGAAAAGGGAGGATTATCGTTCGCGACATGTAACCGCCTCCTCTGCTGAAATGGCAACAAACACGGGCAATCCTCGGCCGTCATGGCCTTGTTTGCCCGTGTTTTTTTGGTATATACATGCCTTGGCGCCAAAGCACCGACGGCCTGTTTTAAGACCTATCATACAGGGGGCCGGCAATAATGACGATACGGCCTTCATTTTCGCCTTGCATCGCATGCCCATTGTCTATTACATTCGGCTGGTGATACGGTTGAGAGAGTGACGCGGGATGCTGACGCTCCCGTGTTATGGGGCTGAATTCAGGGAGTACGGCGTATGGGCAACCCGCTGGGTAAAGTGTATGACCGGTTTATAAGGCTTCGTGGAAATCCGAGGGAAATCGGACTCGGTTTTGCCTTGGGAGTGTTTCTCGGGTTCAGCCCGACCATGGGGATTCAACTGGCATCGGCGGTTGCTTTGGCCTCGGTGTTTAAATGGAACAAATATGCCGCCGCCATTGGTGTCTGGATTACGAATCCACTCACCGCGCCCTTTATATACGGGCTCACCTACCTGGTGGGGGCCCGCCTGACCGGCATTAACAACTCATACCGGCTGAGTGTGAATTTTAATTGGGAAGCCCTGGTCGATCTGCTCCAAAACTCTCCGGGTATCATGGTCTCTTTGTTTGTAGGGGGAGTCGTGGTGGGACGGCCGGTCGCCGCCCTGG
>JAKSAU010001017.1 GCA_022361535.1 Desulfobacterales bacterium | reverse complement strand
TTTGAGGACATACTTGCCCGGAGTTTTTGGTGTTTAGCGCAGGGCGCTTTACAACTTCTCAAACGGGGGTAAACCTGCGAGGACAAGGTGAGCCGCCCTGTACGGGTCGAAGCCCGACAATGTTCCTCTATTTATCCCGATATTTTGAAATTCTGAACAGGTCTTCGAAAAGTATTTGTGCTCGGGACGGATGCGGTTCAGGGACATTGAAACGATTTGATATAAAATCCCAGGTCATTCTGATACCCAAGATCAAATCCCAGGATCAGGCTCCACTTGGCCGACGCCTTTTCAAAGAAATCGGTTTCCTGGAGTTCTGCGTAGGCCCCGGCCCATGACCGGACGGTTTCTTTGGGAGTATCCCGTGAAAACATCAGGAAGCTGGCGGCTTCGCGGATCACAAAAGCGATTTCAATATCCGCCATCACCCTGCCCTCGGCCTGCAACAGTCCCGGTGCCTCCAGGTCCGACGATATCCAGAGGTCGATGCGGTCCCGGAATAATTTCTTGACGTTGTTGGCATGGCGGGGAACCAGGTCCACCGGTATCCCCCTGTCCGTGAAATATTTCGTCCGCCAGTCTCCCCGCATACCGCCGACGCGCAGGCCCCGGTGACGAATATCGGCCATGGTTGACACGTAACAGGTCGTTTCCGCCTTTTTCCAGAGCACATGTTTCCGGGTTATGACCGGCCCCACGAATTGAAAGCCGTGGTCGATCCTGGACTGGGTTTTGCCGCAGGTAAACACCAGGATACCGGGCTGCTCCTGTGCGATCTTATACGCATTCGCCCAGGGGCGGTTTTCAATGGCGGCGGTTTCACCCAACTGCTGTTTCAGGGCCTGAACGATGTCAGTGGTGGTGCCCGTGAATTTCCCGTTCAAGGTATAGTTGGTCGGGGGCTCTTCCGTGGACAGGATCCGCAATCCGGCGGCGGCCGGAATGCCGAAACACAAGAAAATGCTCAACAAGACATACCCAAAACATTTCCAATACGTCGCCATGCAATTTCTCCCTGGTGTTATGCGGCCATCATACCGTTTGGAAAATCCGACTGCAAGCGGAAAATTGGCGGTGTACAGGCGATTTGCCGGCCCTATATTCTATTGCCTTATGAATGGCAATCTGATAATAAGCATTTGAAAATAAATACCGATACAAATTTTCATGGATTCTATGACAAATAAAAAATCAAGATCCGAAGTCCTGAAAAAGCGTGGGAAGAAAAAGGAAACAAGCCTGGTTTTCACGCTTTTCAAATGGAGCATCTTCGGTGTTATATTATTGGCTTTGCTGGGAAGCGGCGGATTGGTCGGATTGTACATGTACCTGAGCCGGGATCTGCCCAAAATCACCTCGCTAACC
>JAKSAU010001162.1 GCA_022361535.1 Desulfobacterales bacterium | reverse complement strand
GCTGTTCTTCCTGTTTTTAAAGCCCCACATGTACCTGGCACACAGGGGAACCGACCGGATCCGGGATGTCCATATCCTGGATGACCGCCTGGGGTGGCGACTCAAGCCCGGCAGCACCGGCACCCATTTCTCCGAAGGCAATTTTGATGTCACATATGCGATTGACGAGAAAGGCAGGCGAAAAATAGAGAATCATGCCGTTTCAACACCTGCCATCTTTTTTTTCGGAGATTCGTTCACATTCGGTCATGGCGTGGCCGGCCATCAGACCTATACCGCCATAATCAAATCACGGTTGCCTGGGATCGCCGTATACAATCTCGGGGTGATGGGATACGGAATCGTTCATCTGTACGAAAAACTGACGCAGACCCTGGATGAAATCCGCCCGGGTGATACGGTGGTCTTTGCCCCGTTGAGTTCAAACATAAGCCGGAATATCAAGGAATTCATCGTGCCGTTCGTCACCTATTGCACCAGCGCAAATCTCAAATTTCAATACTATCCCCGATACAATAGCCCGCTGGTCGACGCCGTCCGGATGCAGGATACAATTGTCAACCGGTTGAAATTTTACCTGCTGACAGCCCCGCTGCTGGGACGGGTGACCCGGGAATTCCACCGCCGGTATCTGATTCCCGACACCACCCTTGAGGCCCGTGATATGATCGAGCGGGCCAGACAGATGGTCCTGTCAAAGGGGGGGCGTTTTCGGCTCTATTTCCTGCCAACCGTTCAGGAGTGCCGGAAAAGGGAATACCACCGGGACATCTCCGTGTTTACCTATACGGACATCATGAATTTTTTCCCAAAGGAGGCGGACGCTTTGGAGGCACTCCGGTTTAGCACGGATCCCCACTGGAACGACAAGGGGCACGCCATTGCCGCCAGGGCCATATTAGCCACGCTGGCAGAATCTGAAAAGGAGACCCTGTGAAGACCATCCGCATCGCCGTGGCCATGACCGTCCATAACCGGCGCGACACCACCCTGGCCTGCCTGAAGACACTATTTGCCCAGCAACTCCCCCAGGATGTCGAACTGACGGTATACCTGGTGGATGACGGCAGTACGGACGGAACCGGAGCGGCTGTAGCCCGCCAATACCCTTCGGTTCGCCTGATTCGGGGAAACGGAACGTTGTACTGGAACGGCGGCATGTTCCTGGCCCTGGGCGAGGCCGTAAAGAAACAACACGATTTT
>JAKSAU010000865.1 GCA_022361535.1 Desulfobacterales bacterium | reverse complement strand
GCGACGCCCAGTAATCAGATTGTTTCCAGAGTCTTGCATCCGCAATCCAGGGAAGTTTATTCATTGTGGTGTTCACCAGTTTCAACTTTTCATCGACACCAAGATCTTGATTTTCAATGATCATATTATGTAGAAACCGCAGTCGCTTCTCTGCTCGGGGACCATACGTTTCTTGCACATGGATAAACACTTTTTCGTCCCAGGGCTGATACTTGGTAATACCCGGCGATGCCCACAAAATCGAGATAATCGTCAACAACAGTATTAAAAGACGCATTGTTTATTCTCCTCTTGGATTACCAGGAAGACAGATAAATAAACCTACGCCTTGGAAAAGGGGTTGTCAAATAAAATGGCAGGGACGAAAACGCCCCTGCCATTTTAGTGAAGATTTTATAGTTTCAAATGGGTTTCTTACTTATCCCATCCTGTAGGTATACGTCATCATGATCTGATTGCGGTCTTCCATATTCAGCGCCGCCTCCAGTCCAGGGCAATCCAGGCTGATATTAATGGCTTCTTTGGTCATTCGGATTCCCATGGGATTTTTTTCGGTCATGGTTTTGGCAATATTTTTTGCTGTCTGGATCAACTCGTCCTTTTTGACAACCCGGGATGCGAATCCCAGCTCCATGGCAGTTTTCGCATCCATCCAGTCTCCGGTAAGCAGGTATTCGTAAGCCCGGCCGGCACCAATGAGTCTTGGCAGAAAGTATGACGAAGCCATGTCAGCCCCGCCAAGGCCGATATTGATATAAGCGGCTGAAAATCGTGCATCTTCAGCCAGTACCCTTAGATCAGAAGCCATGGCCAAGGAAAAGCCAATACCGGCAGCAGCACCATGAATGCAGGCGATAATAGGCTGGGGGATCTGGCGCATCCCCAAAAACAACCGGCTCATACGAACCTGTGCATTATATGTCTGGACCGGGGTCATCTTAAAAATTTCAGGGGCATATTTTTTGGTATCCAAACCCGCACAGAACCCTTTGGCATCCCCTCCGTCCAGTATGATAACCCGGGTTTCCTCATCATATCGCCGGTCCCGCAAAAATTGTTCAAACGCCTCTACCATGGGATGATCAAAAGCATTATAAGTAGACGGCCGGTTTAAAGTAAGATATCCGATCCCATCTTTTGTTTTGAATTTAAAAGGTAAGGTTCCGCTCTCTTTTTCGTTGCTCATTTTGTATCCTTTATCTTTAATCGGTAAACCAGTCCTCGTTCATGGAAACTGTCTTTTGCCCGCTCTTTTCCAATGTTTCTGACAGGCTTTTTATCTTGGGTAGTTCATAATCATAAAAATAGGCGGCCACAGACAGTTTGCCTTCAAGGAACCGTTTTTCTTTTTTCTTAAGGTTTTTCATAGTCAGGTTATTGTGAGCTGCTGTTGCCATTGTCAGCCATTGCCAGGCAATCACAAGGATACCGAACATTTCCAGGAAAAGTGAGGCATCAGCCAAAAACGCATCAGGTCCCTTTTCCATGGCTACTCCGCCAAGTCCCATGGCCGTCTTTTCTACTTGTGAAAATGCCAATTCCAATTCATCAGCCAGCTGGCCGGGGTGTATAATGGCATTCTGCCCAGGGTCAGCCTGATTTGCGAATTCCATGGCATCATTGACTTCCTGCTTGAACAGCTCCAACGTTTTTCCATTCTCCATGACCAGTTTTCGCCCTAAAAGATCCATGGCCTGAATGCCTGTTGTTCCTTCATGAATGGGATGAATACGCATATCCCTGAAATGCTGCTCAACAGGAAAATCCTCACAATACCCATATCCGCCAAAGCACTGAATCGCCGCAGAGGTGGAAAGTATCCCCATTTCAGACGGGTAGGTTTTAGCCACAGGAGTAAGCAGTTCCAAAAGCAGGTGGCAGTCCTTGGAGTCCGGATCTGCAGCCTGGATATCTTCATACATTCCGCAGTGAAGGATCAAAGACAATGACCCTTCTGTCACTGCCCTTTGGAGCAGCAGCATCCGCCGGACATCTGCGTGCTGAATAATGGGAACGGGCTCAGATTCTTTGGGCGCTGTAACGGCCCGCCCCTGGCGGCGGGTCCGACAGTATCCCAATGCACAATGATAAGCGGCCGTAGCAATCGCAGTAGCCCCCATGCCCACTTCCAGCCGTGCATTGTTCATCATCTGGAACATATAGGACAATCCCCTGTGGGGTTCCCCCACAAGATAACCGATGCAGTCTTCTTTTTCCCCAAGGCTTAAGCCTGTAATGGGAGCCCCCCTGTAACCTAATTTATGAAACACCTGGGTTACCGTGACATCGTTGGATAGAAGCTCACCATTCTCATCAACCCGTAGCTTTGGAACAGCAAAAAGAGAAATACCTTTAACTCCGGGTTTAGCCCCTTCAATTCGCGCCAGCATAAGATGAATAACATTATTGGCTCCGTCATGATCACCTGCGGAGATAAAAATCTTTTCACCTGATATCTTATATAATCCTTTTTCAGCATTCAACGGGACAGCTGCCGTGACCAAATCACCAAGGGACGTTCCGGCTTCAGGCTCGGTTAACGCCATTGTTCCCTGCCATTTGCCCGCAAGCATTTGTGGCAAAAACCGCTTCTTTAAATCGTCCGATCCGAAACTTAAGATCAGCTTGGCCCCTCCCATGGTCAGACCTGCATAAACTGATGCAGAATAATTGGCTGTAGCAAAAATAAAATTAATGCAATGGAGTATTGAGGCAGGCATATCTTCACCGCCCCATTCTTCAGGAAAGGTTGCCGAGATCCATCCATCCTTGCCCAAAGTGTCCAGCATAGGCCGAACTCCTGGATGCACTCTAACACTGCCGTTTTCAAGAGTCGGAGGTTTTCGGTCCATCTCCTCGAACATGGGATGCATGATCTTGTTTCCTATGTCCAAGGCTGCTTTAAAAACCATGTCCAAAGTCTTTGGGGTATGCCCGTTTAGAATATCCCCGGCTTTATCCCGAAAACGGCTGTCCCTGGTAGACAAGGTAAATTTGAGGTTCTGCATACTCATGAATTTGTCTGTCATGACGAATCCTTTTATCTGTTAAAATATCTGGCTGTCCTTCTTCTCTTCTTTTAGCCAGTAAAACTGTTATAAAAATGCGTTTTTTCTGCGCATAGCAGTTAGTGTATTCCCTTTAAAAAGTCAGGCTTGAGAAATTCGGGTTCAGGATAAGCGTAAAACCCTTTCCCGGTTTTAATGCCCAAAAGCCCTTTATCCACATAAGACTTTAAAAAGGCAGCATTTTTCTTTGCCTGGGGATCCTGTTTTTTTTGCGCCCAATAGTCGGTAACCTTAAAGACTGTTTCAAGGCCAATGGAATCCATGATGCCGAACGGTCCGGTCATTGACCGCATAATACCCATCCACGCGCGGTCAATATCCTGGATGCTTGCAACTTCTTTGGATGCAAGGCTTAATGCGGAAGCCATCCATTCAGAAAGCATGGCATTGAACACATACCCGTGCTGTTCTTTATTCAATTCAATGGGAAACTGGTCAATGGCCGTGCAAAATGATCTGACCGTATCCAGTGTTTCCCTGGAGGTTCCGGAATGGGGCATGATATCCACCACATTTGTCACCTGGCAGTCGTGAAAATGAAGGGCACAGAAACGGTCAGGCCGCCCTGTAGCTTCAGCAATCATTGACGGGACAAGGGTGGAGGTATTGGTTGTAAAAATGGTATGGGCAGGACAGATTTCGTCAAATTGGCCAAATACCTGCTGTTTGAGTTTCGGATCTTCAGGTACGGATTCACTGATCAAGTCTGCATTTTTACCCGCAAATTCCGGGTCAGAAGAAAAATCGATCCGCGTCAGGGCAGATTCTGCCTGTTCGGTGGTGATCCGGTTACAGGCGGCAAGCCTTTTAGCCAGTTTACCAATCCTTTTTTGTGCTGTTTCAAGTGCGGCTTTAAAGGGATCAAAAATCATCACATCAAACCCGAATGCTGCGCATTGGACACCAATCTGTGCCCCCATGGTGCCTGCGCCCAGGATAAGCACTTGTTTGATGTCCGAAGCTGCCTGTGCGTCTCTTGCATTATCCATATGCCTTGTCCTCCATCTGCAACGCTGCGTTTGACAACCCTCTTATAGACGCCATTCTTCCGGCTGTCACAGGTAGAACAGTTTCAATATAAAAGCGTGCACAGGTTAGCACACCTGTATAATAGGCTTTTTCTTTTCCCTTTGGCGGTTTTGAACCGTTTTTGAGTTTATCCTCAGCCGCGCAAGCCCGCCAAAGGTGCATCCAGCCCATGACCACATCGCCGACCACTTCAAGAAAAGGGCTTGCATGGGCAAATGCAGATTCAAATTTTTCAGACAGGGCAGCCATTCCCAAATCCATGGCAGTGGCACCAAGATCCTGCACACTTTTTTCAAGGCAATCGGCAAGGGGAGCCAGATCAGGAAAATCCCTCGCTTGGGTAATGGTCCCGGCGATTTCATCCAGCAGGGATTTGAATACCATTCCCTTGTTCATACCCAGTTTCCGTCCCAATAAGTCCATGGCCTGGATACCGTCTGTGCCTTCATAAATGGAGGCGATCTTTGCGTCCCGTACAAGCTGTTCTACCGGGTATTCCTGGGTGTAACCATACCCACCAAACACCTGAACAGCCTGCACGCAAGCCTCAAATCCCCTCTGGGCGCAATAGGCTTTGATTACCGGGGTAAGCAGCTCAATCAATCCTTTGGCCTTTTCCTTTTCTTCAGGGCTGACCTCTAAGGTTTCCTGGTCAAACAACCCACCCACATAATAAATCAGGCTGCGCATCCCATCCACATGGGTTTTCATCCAGGTCAGCATCCTTCGCACGTCAGGGTGCTCGATAATGGGAATAGAAGGCGCCTCAGGGTTTTTCATATCTATAAGAGCACGCCCCTGGCGCCGGGTTCGGGCATAATCCAGTGCATAAAGATATGCAAGGGAGGCGGTGGACATACCCTGGAACCCAACATTGAGCCTTGCTTCATTCATCATATGAAACATGACTTCAAGGCCTTTGTTTTCCTGTCCCAGTAAAAACCCTCGGCACTTGCCGCTGCCACCAAGAGACATGGAGCAGGTGGCAGAGCCGTGAATTCCCATTTTCTCTTCAATTCCGGTGCAGACCACATCATTTGGTTCACCAAGGCTGCCGTCCTTATTCACCCAGATCTTTGGTACGATAAAAATGGAAATTCCTTTGGTACCGGCCGGTGCCCCTTCGATCCTGGCCAAAACAGGATGAATGATATTCTCGGTCATATCATGCTCCCCGGCCGTGATAAAAATTTTGTTGCCGGAGATTGACCAGGTGCCGTCCTGGTTTTGTTTTGCTGTCGTGGTAAGCGCTCCTACATCGGAACCGGCTTCAGGCTCTGTGAGCAGCATGGTGCCGCCCCACTGGGCAGTATAGAGCTTTTCCAGGAACAACTCCTTGAGCATCTGCGTACCGTAAAGTTCTATCATTTTCCCTGTACCGTGACCCATGTGGGTATAG
This sequence comes from Desulfobacterales bacterium, assembly GCA_022361535.1. The sequence goes on along the minus strand of JAKSAU010000865.1, from coordinate 5,941 downwards.
GAACTTAAGGCATAATTGGCCCCAACCACATAATCCATTATGGCAATGGCAATCTGGAACGGCAGGCCCTGTCCCCCCCATTTTGGATCTTCAGTAACAGAGGTTAGCTCTGCATCCAGCACGGCTTTTCTTGCCTGGTGAAAACATTCAGGGACTGTAACTTTACCTTGATCAAAGCGTACGCCTTTTTTGTCACCATCTGCCAGTGTGGGAAGGATTTCTTTAAGAGACAGTTTTCGAGATTCTTTGATGATCATATCAAAGCTTTTCTTTGAAAAGTCTGAAAACCTTTCGTGACGCGAAAGCTCGTCAGCCTTCAGCATATCATAGAGAATGAAATCGACTTCTTTTTGATCGGCAATAAATTGCGCCATTGGAAGATCCTCCTGAATTTAAAAAAGAGTTTAGATCAGCATTCCTCCGTCAGATACCAGGCATGTGCCGGTGGTATAGGACCCGGCATCGGAAACCAAATATAGAATAGATCCGGCCATCTCTTCGGGCTGGGCATAACGGCCCATGGGTATCTGGGCAAGAGCATGTTTGCAGATCTCATCAGAACCGATAATGGCAGAGGCAAACTTTGTGTCGGTCAGACCGGGCAGCAGGGCGTTGACCCGGATACCACGGGGAGCAAGTTCCCGTGCAAGGGTCTGGGTCATATTAACCAGTGCAGCCTTTGTGGCAGAATAGATTCCTTGGAAAAAACCGGGACGGATTGCGTTCACAGAAGATACATTAACAATAGAACCGCCCTCTTTCATCAAGGGAACAGCATATTTGATCATAAAAAAAGGCCCTTTGATATTAACATCCAGGGTTTTGTCCCAGATGCCTTCATCTGCTGTTATCATCTCACCGAAATGAGGATTGGTGGCAGCGTTGTTAACCAGGATATCAAGACGTCCGTATTTTTCCATGATCTGATCATAAAGCGCTTGAATCTGTTCCGGGTATCCGGTGTGGCATGCCATTGGTTCGGCCTTTCCACCTGCTGCTTTTATTTCTTCGGCTGCTGTTTCAAGCCCTTCAATTTTTCTGCTCACCAAAATGCAGACAGCCCCGCATTGTGCAAGTTTTTTAGCGGCAGCCAGTCCAATCCCCCTGCTGGCGCCTGTAATCACGGCAACTTTTGAACTCAGATCAAACTCTTTCATTAGATTCTCCTATGGTCTTGGGCAGCGCTGCAGCCCGGTTATTATGATTTATCCACAATTGCCATGGCTTCCTTTTCAAGGGCATGAACCCCGAAGATCAGCATGGCAAACCGCTTGTTCTTGGTCAGTCCGTTAAAATATCTGTTGTAGATCTGCTGGGCAATTACAGCCAGGCGAAACAAACCGAAGCAATAATAGTACTCAAATTGGCCTACATCCCTGCCGGTTTTTTTACCGTAACGCTCTACAATCTGCTGCCTGGTGAGTGCCCCGGGCAAGTTGGTGGGCATGGTTCGCATCATCTGCATGTGTTCCGGATCATTTTCCTCTACCCAATATGCCAGGCTGTTGCCTAAGTCCATGAGCGGATCACCGTAAGTGGCCATTTCCCAGTCAAGGATACCTGTTATCGTATCAGGACTGTCCGGGTTCAGAACCAGGTTATCCATTTTATAGTCATTGTGAACCATGACCGGAGAGTCAGTGTCATCAGGCATCTTGTCAGCCAGCCAGGCCATGATAGTTTCAAAATCCGGCGCATCCTCGGTTCTGGCCTTTCTATATCTGCCGCTCCATCCTTCAACCTGTCTTTGGACATAGCCTTTGGGTTTACCGATTGCATCAAGGCCGGTTGCTTTCATATCAATGGAATGGATTTCCACCAGGGTGTCGGTTAAGTTCTCACAGAGCATACGCGCCTGGTCCTTGGACAGTGTAAGGCCCTGGGGCAGGTCCTTTCTAAGAATTATTCCCGACAATTTTTCCATCACAAAGAAAGGCGCACCAATCACACCGGGATCATCACAATAGGCAAGGGGTTTAGGACATCTTGGGAAGACCGGGTGAAGTGCAGCCAGCACATTGAACTCCCGTTCCATATCATGGCCTTTATCCACCTTTGCCCCGATGGGAGGACGCCTTAGCACCATGTCAAGATTTCCGGCCTGTATCTGGTATGTCAGATTGGAAAATCCGCTGGGAAACTGGGTAATTTTAATATCCCCTGACAGATCCGGAATATTTTTCCTTAAAAAGCTGCCAATAGCATGTGCATCAACTTCCTCACCTTCCCTGATCCGGGTTGCCTTGTCCACCACATCCATTGCATCCATCCTTATCCGGCACATCGGGTAATTATCATTTCAAATAATTGTTAGAGTGCCTATTGGTTTTAAATTCGTTTTGGCGACACTTTTAAACTTTCGTGATCTCATTTACAGCAAAACCCCTCTACCATCTCCAGTACATGGGCGGTAAACTGGTCCACACTGATTTTCTGCCTGGTATATTTCCACCGCTTTAAATACCACTCCTGCTGGAGGGCCTTGATCATACAGGCGGTCAAATCATGATTACCCGGTTTGAAACCCCCTTTTGCCTCACCTTGTTCCAGGATATCTGTCAGGATCTTCTGGGTATGCTCCTCCATGGCCCGTACGGCTTCAAATCCTGCCGGTTTAAGGTTTCGTGCCTCCATAAAGGTAAAGTAAAACCAGGGCCGGAACAGCTCTGATAAAAAGATATGGGCTTTGATCACAGCGCGCAGTTTTTCCAAAGGATCTTCCTGTTCCTGTGCAAACCGGTCCAAAGTTTCTTTGACCATGGCCCGGCCCTGGGCTTGGATAATTGCCAAGAGCTGCTCTTTTCCGGGGAAATAAGCATACAGCGATCCCAAGCTCATACCGGTTTTCAGGCTCAAATCCCTCATGCTCATGGCCTGGAAGCCTTTTTTGTAGGTAATGCTGAATACTGCTGATAAAATCTTGTCCAGGTTCGCGACAGCAGTTTTTTCCTTTTTGATTCTCATGGCATCCTGGTTATCCAAAAACACCTGCCTTGCTATATCGCTTCCCCTGGCTGCGTACTGCTTTTTAAACGCTGTATAATCCATATCTGTAATTAATTTGCATAGGTTTTAAGAATTCGTTTTGCCAAAGCGGTTTTATGAACTTCATCTGCCCCGTCGTAGATCCTGGCCGCCCGCTCATGGCGATAGAACCAAGCCAGGATGGTATCGTCAGTCATGCCTAAACCACCGTGAACCTGCAACGCCCGGTCCACGATCCTGCACATGGTGTTGGCCACCACAAACTTGATCATGGAAATGGAATCCCTGGCAGCAGAAGCGCCCACATTATCAATCTGCCAGGCTGAATTGAGGGTGAGTAAGCGTGCGGATTCCAGCTCGGCTGCAGACTCAGCCACCCAGTTTTGTATGGTCTGGCGCGTGGCAAGGGTTTTGCCTGATGGAGAAATCACTCGGAAGTTGGCTCTATTGCACATCAGGTCAAAGGCTCTTTTGCATATGCCAAGCCATCTCATGCAATGATGAATACGTCCCGGTCCCAGACGGTCCTGGGCCATGACAAACCCCTGGCCTTCTTTACCCAGTAAATTCTTTTGGGGCACCCGGCAGGATTCAAACATAATTTCCCCATGACTGAAGTAATCGTCCCCTTCATGACCCATGACCGGGATATTTCTCACCCGGTTAAAGCCCGGTGTATCAGTGGGGACAATGATCATGCTGGCCTGAAGATAAGTTGGCGCCTCCGGGTTTGTCACAGCCATGACAATGGAAAAATCAGCCCCGTCAGCAGCAGTTGTATACCACTTGTGCCCATTGATGATGTAATCGTCGCCTTCTTTGACGGCCGTGGTTTCCAGCATCACGGGATTGGAACCGGGCATATCCACTTCAGTCATGGCAAAACAGGAGCGAATATCCCCTTTAACCAACGGGTCAAGCCATTTTTCTTTCTGGGAATCAGAACCATAGTCATGGAGGATTTCCACATTTCCTGCATCCGGGGCCTGGCACCAAAACACATAGTGGCCCAAAGGAGACCGGCCAAGGGCTTCGGAGACCAATCCATGCTCAAGTAAGGAAAGGCCCATGCCGCCGCATTCTGTTGGAAAATTGGGAGCCCATAGCTCCATCTTTTTGACGATATCCTGCTTTTGTTTGAGTGTGGGCAGCATCTCTTTGAATGACCGGGTCATAAATTCCGGTTCCAGGGGAATGAGTTCCTTGTCCACAAATTCATTGATCATGGCAACAATGGTTTGAATCCGGTCCGATATCTGGAAATCCATGACACTCTCCTTTTGCGTAAAAGAGGTTAGGCCATATTAATCCTGCCATCTCTATGAAGTCAAGATTAATACGAACAAATGTTCACTATTTTTTATTTGATTTCATATCTAAAAAGGCCTCAATAAATTCTATTGTATCTGCTTGAATTGACAGGTCTGCATGCCTGCTCATGGCAGCACTTGGGTTTTTATTGATACTGACCACCCATTTGGAGCCGGACATACCTGCCAGATGCTGTGATGATCCTGAAATCCCACAGGCAATATATAGATCCGGAGCTACGGTTGCACCGGTAATCCCAACCTGGTGGCCATAACTGATCCACCCTTGATCGACCAAAGGCCTGGATGCCCCGACACTTGATCCGGGAAAAATATCGGCAAACTTAAAAACTGTGTCCAAATTTTGTTTTTCACCTATCCCCCTGCCTGCTGATACCACAACCCGTGCCTTTGCAAGTCCCGGGTTATCCATACTCCTGCAGGACATTGACCGGCGCACGATCTGTGTTGAAACGTCTTCAGGACCAAGGAATGTCTCTACAAGTTTTGCGGTTCTCTTTGAAGGGTTCCCGCCACTCTTTTTTGTTTGTCTGCTGCTGTTTGTGGAAAACACCCCGGGTACCATTGTAAGAAAATTTTTTTCTGCATTTCCCGGGCAAACCTTTGCCTGTTTTTCGTTGTCCATGACCGCTCTACTAAAGACAGTGCCTGCATCTTGCAACTCCACACCTGTCACCCCGGATATAGTGCAAGCTTTGAACCGAACCCCGAGTCTTGGAATCACTTCCCTGCCAAGTGTTGTGTGTGACATCAAAACCCAGGAAAAAGTTGTATCTTTTAACACCTTAGTCAGTCCGTGTGTGAGGGATTCCGGGGTTATTTCCACAGGAAAACGTAATGCGACAGTATCATAGCAGGTCTGTTCTGCAATCTGGCGAGAAGCGGATTCTGGTGCCTGACCAGGTACTATAATCTTAATTTCAGAATCGAGGTTTCCACTGCCATACCCGGAATCTACCATCTCCTGTATTTGTTCTGCTGCCCGAACAAGCTCAAGGGTATGGTGACTGCTACCATTTTTATCCAGTTCAGCCACAACCAGGATAGATGTTTTCACAATGCCCTCTTTTCCAGAAAATCTGCAAATGCCTGAACTTGATCCTCAAGGCTGCCTGAAACGACAAGAGCTTCCCGGGTTTTTTCAGGTGTTTTAATCTCACAAATTATTTCCCGTGGTATGGGATCAATATCTCGGTTCTTTAGTTTTTCCGGGTAGATAATTTCTATACTTTTTTCCCCGGCTTTGAGCATATGGGACAGAGTTGGATACCTGGGAGAATATACCCCGGACTGGACAGATAATACCGCAGGCAATGGGATATCCATCGTTTCAACTATTCCCCCTTCCCATTCCCGCCGGGTGCTTATGATTTGTTTATCCACATGGGAAGAAGAAGATTTATCAATATCTATAACAGCAGTAGCAGCAGGAACCCCTAATAACTCGCCGAGCATGGGGCAGGTTTGTCCTGCCATGACATCCTGGGACATTACCCCGGTTAAAATTAAATCATACAAAGGCATAAGTCCTGGAAATTGAATCGCTTGTGCCAACAGTACGGCAGTCTCAGATGCAGGGATAAGGCCGCAGTTTTTGTCTTCTGATTGGACGAGGATGTGAAATC
>JAKSAU010001136.1 GCA_022361535.1 Desulfobacterales bacterium | reverse complement strand
TAATTTCAAGGACTGCTTTGTGGTTCAAATGGATCTGTGGGTCAACGAGACAGACCAGGCTATCGGCGACATCATCCTGCCAGACGTCTCCTACCTGGAAAAAGACTGCTGGTCCTCTGAAATCGACGCCTTTTTCTTTTCCGGATCCCCTTCATACGAAGACTGGTATGTGCATATGCAGCAGCCTGTAGCTGAACCCATTGGTGAATCCAGGTTCTTCATGGACGTCTACATTGACGTGGCCGAAAGAGTTGGTGTTCTGGACAAGTTCAATGCCAGCCTGAACAAATACTACGGCATAACGGATGAAGAACTGACCATAAAGCCGGGAGAAGTCCTTAACTGGAAACAGATCGGCGAGCGGGTCATGCGCTGGGTTTATGGAGATGATAAGGAAAAAGTAGAAGAACAGGGTTATGCCACCTGGCATAAGCCCATTGAAGATGTCTACTGGCGCTGGGAAACACCTTCCAGATGTCCGGTTTACATGGAGTTTCTCCTCCATGACCGCAGGGCCTGTGAAAAGATATTTGAAGAGACCGGATTTGAAATTGAAATGGAAATGGACCAGTACTGTCCGCTTCCCACCTGGTTCATGCCCACCTCCTACACGGAACTGGATGATGAATTCGATCTTCTGGCTTTCTCTTACAGGGATATCCTGCACACCAACAACACTACCTTTCAGAATCCCTATGTGGATGAAGTATCCAAGATGTGCCCCTACACCTTTACCATCACCCTGAACAGCAGCCTGGCAAAGAAAAAAGGGATGAAGGACGGGGATATCATCTGGATCGAAAACAAGTACGGGATTAAGGAAAACGGGATTGTAAAAACCATGGAGGCCCAGAGCCCCAGGGTCATAGGCATTGCAGGCCAGGGCGGATTATGGGCCAACGGCAGACCCATTGCCAAGGGCAAAGGCTCCAATTTCTGCAAGCTTCTGCCGTCTTATCTGCGCCATTACGATCCCATCACCGGCAACATCGAGACATCGGTGGCTGTCAAGATTTACAAAGACGAATAGGAGGGCTCAGCCATGAATGATAAACATCAGCAAATGTTAGAG
>JAKSAU010000887.1 GCA_022361535.1 Desulfobacterales bacterium | reverse complement strand
TGAAAGACGGATTAAATGAGAAAGAGGCGACACAGGCAGCTCTGTCCACCTGGAACCGGGAACCCCTTTTTTTTTTTTTTTCACCACGCAATGGTTGGGATAATAAGGATATCAGAAAACATCATGATTATATTGACCCGTCTGACTTTCCTGCTTATTGGCTCCCCCTTGACATAACTGTTGAAGTGGAGGCCAAGGCCAAAGAACTTGCCGTGATCAAACTGATGAATGATCTTAAAAAAGAGAATGCTCGTAGTTAAAGAGCCGGAGCATCTCAAGGTTACCGAAAATCATACGTGTATATACTTTGGATTTAATTTCCCATATAACGTCAGAAATTTGATCACCAGTTTTGACGCAGTACATTTGATATTTTGGATATTTAATGGCCACTGACTTACCAGTTTATCCAAGAAACTTGGAATCTCTTTACACGATTTCAAAATGCTGATAATGCTGGTATGAAATTCAGAAAGTATGAAAGCGATAACTGTTCCGGTTATCAATTATTTTTCATTGGTATGCGGTTAAACATCACATCATGCAAGATAACCGGAACCCTATAATGGCTTGTTTACAATGACACTTTTCGTGGGATGGACAATTGATTGATAAATTGTTGCCGTTGAAGCTTTAGAGCACATCTGATCACATTAGTTAATCCGCACAAATACCACTTTCTTTTGCTAAGGGCATGGTATGAAATCAAACCTGAAAGACACAATTGAAGGCCTTAAGATAGAATATAATATCTGTCAAGATGGATACAATTCACGAGATTTGATGGCAGAAGACGAGTTTTCGAAATTAATTCAAATCTTTTCTATTTTTATTACCGTACTCTTAGCTGTAAATGTATTTATTAAAATTAATTCTGCCCTCCACGTCATTCTTTGCGTTTTAATTGGTATTGCTGGGTTGGTCTCACAACTTGCCTTTTTAATTGGAATCGCTTCCGTTTCAAGCTCTAAAGTTGCATTGAGAAAAAGGAGTATTCAAATTGAGAGAAACCTTTGCAGACTCGGTGTTGAAATAAAATACTGGGAAAAAATTGAAAACAGACAAAAATTTTGGATCGAAGAAATATTTAAAGGAAAAAAGGGTGATAAACAAGACAGAGAGGAATCAGACAGTTCTTATTACGTTAAATCCGGTTATATACTGATCATTATATGGGTTTTATTAGTCTTTCTATTGGCCCTTTTCGGAGAAAATTTACAACTTAACAAAATATGATTTTTTATATCTAAACGAAAATGTCAAAAAATATTTACAGCTGGTGAAATAAAACTAAATTTGGAGAATTTGTATGATTAATCTCTACCCTGTTCTGAAACAAATGAAAAAAGAGAAGCGTATTCCCAGAATCACTGCATACAATCGAATTGACGGCCCAGGATCCAGTTTGGATTTAAGAGAATTTCAGCAATGTTTATGGACAATTAAAAATATGCCCCCTCCAAATGAGGATATAACCCGCTCATGGTCCAAATATTCACCGAGAACGGTTGGCATCTCCATTAATCTTGGCTGTATTGTTGAAGCGCAACCACTTGAAGGGGGTAATATAGGTATTATATCACGCGAATATGGAACAGAAGTTATCGAAAAACCTGGTGAGATTCCATATAAGCCACAATTCTGGCTTTTGAAAGCGCTTGAACTTTTTAATTTAAAAGGAGTCCAATTTGAACTACATAATCGTGTCGCAGGGATTCAATCATCTGGGCTTGGAGGATCTGCAACTGCAACAACGGCAGTATGCCTGCTGGCAAATAAACTTGCCGGAGAACCTTTCTCGTCGGAACAGATTGTAACGATGGCTGCAACCATAGAACAGGACATGGGAATTAGTATAACAGGTACGCAGGAACAATCATGCGTCGTCTATGGCGGGGTTACTGATTATATATGGTTTCCCTGGGGTATCCCTGGAAAGCATGGAGGTTACGGATCATCTATTAGAGATACAATCGTTTCTGAAACGGATTACGATAAAATTGAATCCCGCTTTGGTCTCTATCATACTGGTGTCCCAAGAGCGAGTACCGACGTCAATAAAATCTGGCGGCAGAAACTTAGAACAAAATCCGGTCTGAAGCTACACAAAACAAAGCTATCTCTTGCATATGATTACAAGGAAGGATTGCGCGAGCAAGACTGGTTAAAAATAAAATCTTCAATAAGCGAATATCGTAAAGTTAGAACTGAGTTGTGCAAAGAATACATGTGTAAGCCGTGCTGGGAAATTCAAGGCCAGTGCGAACGTTTTGGTGCTGAATCATTCCCGTTAGGGGCTGGTGGTGGGGGGGCCGTAATGGTTTTCTGCCCTGATCCTGATGTTTTTCATAGAGTTCAGGAAACCTTGAGCCAAGCCTATCGCAAGATTGATTACAGAGTCAAACCCATGGGGCATGAATTTAAAAATTTACCATTGGAGATAGAGTAATGACTGATAAACTGAAAATGAATTTTCGATTGATAAACTGGAACATTGGTGGTGCGAAGTTTTTGGAATTGCCAAATAAAAGTGACTGGGACAGCGACACTAATCCGAATAAAAAGAAACCAGAGATGTTTCGTGCCGAATTTAAAGAAAACCTACATCATGCTGTGGAAGTATTAATTCGATATATTTATAAAAATGCTCATGTAATAACATTGCAAGAAGTCGTACAATTTCATGAAGATGGAGATAATAAAAACCCAAAAAATATTTTTCCAGAAAGTTTCTTTAAGGAATTAGGATATCGATTCCATTTTTTCCCACTTATTGACACACAGAAATTTTCTGCCCAGGCAAAATGGGTCAAAATTAAAAAAAATGGGTATTGGAATCAAAATGCTTATTTCGCTCAGGGGAACGCAATTTTAGTAAAAGAAACAATGAACCTGTTTCCAGTTTGGAGTATCCCCAAATTAGATATAAAACTTGAAAAATATATGGAATTCAGAGGGGCTGGAGTATTAAATTATCGTAATGAATTAATCTGTAGAACAAAAGAAGAAGACGCAGATTCAAACCAGCACATTACGGAGTGTTCTAGAGAAATTGAATACGCTTCAGAAAAAGTTTTCGTTGAGCAGGGATTATATTTTGGTGATAGGAATACAGAGCCAAGGGCTGCAATAATTACACATATTGTCCTTGATGGGCAAATTACCTCAAATAAAAAATTAAAAAAGCCACTAGATATTTTTATTGTTAATCTACATTTAACTACCCTCCAACATGAAAGAGAGGGAATTCCATCAATTGATGAAAAAGGAGAAAACCGTCGTTTAAAACAGCTTGATATTGTATTTAACGATATTATATCCAGGTACAATTCTTGGAAACAACAAAAAGATTATAAGTTAAGAGATGAAGAGTACCCTATCATTAAAGAGATTGAAACCGTAAACCGGCACAAACCAGTTTGGATTGTTGCAGGAGACTTTAATTTTACCCCTACATCCACTGAATATCAATATATTGTAAAACGAAATTTTATATCTTTGATAAAAGATGATCCTCCCACCAAAGCTAAGGGGTTGGGTAAATCCCCAACGTTAACTGTCGATTATGTATTTGCCGGACCTTTATATTATTCTATAGACCCTTCAGATGCAAAAAATCGTATTACAAATAATAGGGTTGAGAGTGAAAATGATCAAATAAAAGTATCAGATCATTATCCTATGCTGGTCCAAGTTCCAATTCTTGTGGAAGAAGAGGGTTAAAAATCAGAATCTTTAAAATTCAAATAAATTGTAGTAGTTCAATTTCGATCTGACAGATACCGGTTTTTACAAGCTGACGTCAGATCGAATCACGACTTATACGTTTTATACTAAAGCGTTTCCGCCTTTTTCAAAAAACCTTTGAGTTGGGCAACATGCAAGGTTTCTTCTTTAATGATTTCGTCGATTTTTTCCCGGCCAAGTTTAGCCGGAACAAGATCCTTGAGCCCGATGTAGAAAAGTATACTTTCCTTTTCAAGTCCAATGGCTGTTGTTACGATTTGAGCCATGGTTTCTTTGCCCGTCAAACCGGCTGCAACCTCCGGATTGCCTTCTCCACCGTGGGCATCTGCCATGGCATTAAGATATAGGATCTGTTCTTCACCCGGATCAAAAACCGTCTCGCCCTTTTCACCTTCCGATAAGAGGTTTTTCATCTCCTCAAAGGTTTCTTTATGCCGGTCTTCCATGCCTGCAAGTGTCTTTAAAAACTTTTTATCCTCTTCATCCGGCTGCAATTCTGCGGCTCTCCGGTAGAACGCCGCACCGTTTTCTTCGATTTTTACCGCCATGTCAAATACTTCTGCTGCGTTAAAATCATATGCCGCCATATGCATCCTCCTTAAAAGCTGTAAATATTTTTAATCCGAATATGTCATCCAGTAATAGGCCAGTGACTGGACCGTGTCAACAAAAGCTTATGACATGGACAAAAGAAATGACCTTAGGTTGGTCCCTTTATTTTTAAGCCCCAACTTGGCCCTTAAATTCTTTCGGTGGAAGCTGACCGTAGCCTCGGAAATATATAATACATCCGAAATCTGGGCTGTTGTCTTCCCTTCTTTTACAAGAGCTGCCACCTGCATTTCCTGGGGGGTAAGCATGATACCTGCATGGGTCAATTGATGCATCAAAGGGGTTACCACTTCATTGAGTTGATTTTCCAAAATATCCACCAGGGTTCTGTTTCTTTCCCCTAAATTCCCTGACTTTAATTTACCAAGATACGGCAGGACAAAAGTCTTTATATGCGTTAAAAACTTTTTCTCCATTTCGGTGCGGTCCGCTTCTCTTTGCTCAATCAGCACCTTTAATGCGATGTTGGCTTCTTCTAAGCTTTTGTTGCGTTCTTCCAGGACGTCCTGGTGTGATTTAAGCGATTCTTGAGCAAGCTTGAGCTCAGTAATATCTTCATGGCTGACAATCACACTTACCGGCACAGTTTCAACCATAGGAATCACCCTCATGTAAAACCACCGCCGGACCTGTGGGGAATGACAGGGATAGTCATGACGAAATTCCCTGGTTTTCTTCTTGATTACGGAACGTATTCCCCTGGCCACAATTGCAGCGTCTTTGTCCCCTGATTTGGCAGCAGTCTCGCAGATATCCAAGTAATTGGCACCGGCAAATGCTATATTGCCATCGCCTCCGTTGTCACTAGAAAATCGTTTCCATGCCTGATTGGTTTCCAGCACCTGACCTGTGTGATCAAGAATGGCAATATGTGCAGAAAGTGAGTCAAAAATACGCCTGATCAGCGTGTCTGAGTATGCTATTCCGCCAGAATCAGTCAATGTAACCACTATCCTATCCTCCGCAAATAAGTTTCCTGGTATTTAATAGATATTAAACCCTAGTTTTTCTGGTCTGTAAACCAGGCAAACTTCTCTTTGCATCTTTTTCTCTTGCGAATCGCCGTTATTTATTGTTTTTACTTGATGTTTTTACCCTGATAGGACACAATAGAGGCTGCTCATCCCTATCTGCATTCAAGAAAATGAGATTTTCTAACGATGGAAAAAGATATTTTGATTTATATCTGGATGAGCTGAAAGCAAAACAGTTTTAGACAATTAAGTTAGGTTGCAGAATGCTGGAAAAAATCGCGCTACAAAAAAACCTTATCACAAAAGATCAGTGTTTACAGGCTCTTGAAGCATGTCGCGGCGCGAAAAACATGGAACTGGCATTAAAAGATTATTTTGTAACACAGAAAATTATCCCACCCAAGCAGATGAAGCACCTGGTGTCCACCTTCTACGCACTCAAAACCATGCAGAAAAACAACCTGTTCGGAACTGTTGCCATGAAACTGGGCATGGTGGAAAAAAAGCTGTTTATTGAAGAAGTTGCCCGGCAAAAAAAGGAATTTGCGGAAAAAAGACAACCCAAATTTATTGGAGAAATTTGGGTAAAAAAGCAAGTACTGACTCGGGAGCAATATCAGCAAATAATACAATACAATCAAACTAAATCGACTCCTGCAAAGGTTCAAGAGGCCACTGCACAACCTGATGCAACGAATAATGACGGCCAAACTAATGAACAGCTTGACCGGGAAACTGAAGTCTCACCTGTTGATACTCAGCCTGAACAATCTGATGAAATAGTTCATGACTACTCCCTTAAGCAAGATCTTCCAGGCGGGCTTATACTAGAAATTGATGCCCAGGCAATGAACGCATTCCTTCAAAAAAAAGATGAGTTTAAAGACACCATTACCCCATCTGAAATTCTTGAACATTTAACTGAATACGACATTTTCTTTGGAATCGTAAAAGAGAATGACCTCCAAGGATTTATAGACTCCTCCGGTTTCAAAACAAATAAATTCAAGGTTGCCTCGGGACGAAAGCCTAAGCCCGGAAAGAATGCCAGAATTGAATACTATTTTGATACAGACCACCTGAAAGCCGGCGGCATGGATGAGGAAGGCAATGTAGACTTTAAAGACAGGGGGGTTATTCCCTGGGTAGAAGAAGGGGTCCTCCTTGCTGAAAAGTTCCCAATGACCGAGGCAGTTCAAGGAAGAAATATTTTTGATCAAGTGGTGGAAGTTCCCCTGGTAACGGATACCACCCTTAGGTTTAAAACAGGGGTCATCTGTTCTGAGGATGACCTGAAACTTTTTTCGGAAATCAGCGGACATCCCAAATTAGACTTGTCAGGAAATATCCAGGTCACAGAAACATTTGTGGCCCCCAAAGACGTGAATTATCAAACTGGTCACCTGGACTATTCCGGTAATGTTGTCGTTAAAGGGACTCTTAAAGCCGGATTCATGGTCCGTGGAGAAGAGGTTCGAATTAACACGGTAGACGGTGGTGACATTTATGCCAAAGGAGATGTCATTATTATCAACGGGGCAAATGACGCCCGGATCTATACCCGGGGAAACATCAAGGCAAAATTCATCCAGAACTCAGAAATATTTTGTCTTGGCAACCTCACTGTGGATAAAGAAATCGTTGACTCCCGGATTGAAACCAGCGGATCTGTTACCATTCCCAACGGAGAAGTCATTTCTTCCAAAATCAAGTGTAACAAAGGATTGGTGACACGCCACCTGGGAACTGACAAATCCGTTCCTAATGTTGTTACTCTTGGTGTGGATGCATTTACCACCAAAGAGCTTAAAGCCATCCGGAAAAAAATTGCCGCAGGTGAACAAAAAGCAATAAAATTTCGTGAAAAAATAGAGTCACTAAAAAAAGACACCTCAAATTTAAGACAGGCCACCACGCGCTTGGCCCACGAATTGGATCGGGCCAGAGATGAGGGTTTGGCCCTGCAAAAGAAACAACAGGAGCTAAAAAAAGATACAAAAAAAAGTGTATTCAAATCCCAAATTCAAAGCAACAATGCCCTGTTCGCGCGGCTTGATAAAGACCTGAACCGGTATTTTGACCGTATTGAAAAAAATGAAAGCTTAAAAAAGACCCTCACCGCTGAACTGGAACAGCTTGAAGACCGGCTGGAAGATCTCAGGTATGAAATGGACAGTTTTAACGAGTGGCTTGAGGAAAACCCCGGTGTTCCGGAGGCTGTGGTGGCCGGCCGGATCAGTCCAGGCACAGTGGTAAAAGGCCGCCGTGCCACCAGGGAAATAACTGAGATGATAGCAAATGTTAAAGTAAAAGAAACCTTGTCTTCAGAAGAAGAAGGCGCCCAACCGGAAATCCGGATCCATGACAATATTAAACGATAATAAATTAAAAAAATTTCGAGAAAAGCTATACAGCCAAAAAGTCCCGGCTCTTTTCCAGCATGGGGGAAAAGGGTTAAATCCGCTAAAAAAATTCAAAAAAGATGAAAACGGAAGGCCAATTGTAAAAACTCAGGAAATCACCCGCTTCTTTTTAGGCGAGATAGAAAAGGCAGACTTTGTTTTTCCTGATCCCTATTTTGACGGGCTATACACATTATTTAATGTCATGAGCAAAGGTGCAGAGCCGGTTTCATTTGATTGTGGATTTAGTATTTCACAGGAAGACATTCAAAAAGCGGATAATAAAACAACCATTGAACTTTTAACTACAAACATAATCATTACTTTCTTTAATACCCTAAAAACCTACCAAGGCAATGTAGACAGGACCCTACTGGCCCCGGATCTTAAAGATTTGGTCACCAAAAGTATTGCAGGAAGGGACTATAAGGGCCTGGTAAGTAATACCCTGACGTCTTTAACCAAGAGCCTGGAAGAAGACAAGCCCTGGGGTGAATACCTTGAAGATATCAATGACACTGACCTGATATGCCGTCTGGCAGGCTCCAAACTTCCAACAATGAAAAAAGAGACCCTTAGTGCCATCATCGCAAAGTCACGCAGGGAAATCTTAGGCTATAACGAAATCTTCACAAAACTGCTGCACACCCGGGAGCAGACGGCTTCAAAGGAAGTAAACAAAAAAAACTATCTTAAATCCATGGAAAAGATTGATACGGCCACGTTTGGTGTCTTAAAAAAGATAGATACCTACCTGGTATCTGCCCATCGCTTGATGCGTATTATGGATTTATCCCCCGAGGTGGTCATCGGGAAAACAGATGCTACCTTAAAACAAAACTTGATATGGCTTTTCTTTAACGGCCTTCCGGACAAACTTGAACAAACCGATATTTTAAATCACCTTGGGATTGCTACCGCACGGTATCGCCTGAACCTGCTTTTTAATTTTCCGGCAATTACCCAATACTGCCGCGTATTTAAGTCAGAGGATAACTATAACACCCTTTACTTTGACCTTTTTAGACTTTTATTCAGAGAACTTGTCAAAAAAATAAATGACCTTGATTTGGAAGACCCGGATACGGATTTGAGACTGCTAAAGCAGTACCTTACTGAAATCCACCGCGCTGTTGATAAACTTGACCTTGAGCTAAACGATTTGCCAGAAGACAAGCAAGCGGTTCGCGATGCTTATACGTCCCTGATTCTTCGAACCGAGTTTGATGTCATTGATGTTGTTCTCGGGCTTTGTGAGATGGTCTGCCTTGCCACCCAGGACCAGGATAAAGAGATCATGGTTGCGGTCCGATCTGCACTTTTAGAAGCCGGATTTTCAACCCTTGAAAAATATGCCAAGGAAGGACTGCCTGCCGACCGGGCCAAACCCGGCATTAAAAAACGCCTTCATTCCTATGCTGTGCATTACAAACCCCAAAGGGAATTTTACAGTTCCTTTTTTAGAACCTATGTAGGCTCCGGACCCAGACCAGTTTCACCGCATTTGAACCAATTTATCCAAACCAATAAACATTTTGCCGCAGCCCTGCTCATGGTGTTTTCCGATGAAAAAGCCATGAATGATCTGATAGCTGATAAACAGATTACCCATGCTGCAGAACTTCTGGCCAGCCTCAGGGAAAAAGCCTAAAACTTTCTTAAAGGACCTTTTCAAGCCTGCTTAAAATAATCATTTAAATTTCAACTTGACTTTCAGTACACCTTCATTTATTTGTATGTACAAACAATGAAAAACACGGAACACATATTACACAACTGCCTCTACTTCACTGCAAATTCTCTGGCACGAAAAATCACCCGTATGGCTGATGAGGCCTTCAGGCCGACAGGTTTATCCCCGTCACATGCCTTTATTGTCATGCTGGTCAACGATGAGCCGGGCATCGGCCCCAAAAAACTGTGCGAAGCCCTAAATCTGGCTCCTTCCACAGTTACAAGATTTGTAGATGCCCTCATTTATAAAGGATATGCAGAAAAAAAAATGAGCGGTAAAACCACTGCCGTAACCCTGACCTCCCAAGGCCAGGCACTTTTAGAACCCATCGAAGCTGCCTGGAAGAGCCTTTACCTAAGATACAGCGACATCCTTGGAGAACAGGAGGGCATTGATTTGACCGCCCAACTGGATAAGATCAGTAAAAAACTTTAACCCCGAGAAATGAGAACCTATACATCATCTCTCATAAATTTACATTATTATATTTGTGTGTACAAACATCTAAAGACAAACCGGAAAAAGGAGAAAATCCCATGAGCAAAAAAATCACGTTAGACAAGGTAAATGCACTCTACCCAAGCCTGACTACCATCCTAGGGTGTAAGGTGAACGGCAAAAACAATTTTATCACCATTGCCCATGTGGGCATCATGAACCACGGCACGCCGCAGTACTTATCCTTTGGTGTTCACAAAAGCCATTATTCCAATATCGGTATTCTTGAAAACAAGGCCTTCAGCGTAAACATACCTGGAACGAATCTTGTCACAGAAACCGACTATTTCGGTATTGTATCCGGCAAAAAGACTGATAAAAGCGACATCCTTGATGTATTTTACGGAGAATCGGAAAATGCACCCATGCTCAAAGACTGCCCCGTGACCATGGAATGTCGTTTGGCAAGGACAATAGATTTTGAAACCCATGACATTTTCATCGGCGAAATTGTGGAGACTTATGCCAATGAGGAGGTGGTCAATGAAGGTAAAATTGATATTGCTGCCATGGATCCGTTGCTTTTTGACATGGCCAGCCTCAAATACTGGTCTTTAGGAGCGCCTGTGGCCGGGTGCTGGAACAAAGGAAAAGAACTTAAAAAGAAACTGAAATCCGGATAAACACAACCTGTCTGAGATCAAGGCTTCGTCCCTGAGACCGAAGCCTTATCCCACTTAATTGATATTTGGATTCAGTGTCCATTTAATATACCAGTTCCATTGTCCGTCTTCATCTTCCTTGGCATCCAGGCAGACAATGCCGGAATTCTGGAATTGATAGACTTTTGTCTGTTCATCGCCAGTGGTGAGAAAAGAAGTCAGCCTTTCCATAAACGGCATATGCCCTACCACCATCCAACCGGATGAAGGGTCCAGGGTATCGGAAAACATTCTGACATCATCCAGGGGATTAATTCCGTCTAAAACATCCAAAGGTACGTCAAGTCCCAGGGCCTCGTGATAAATTTCTGCGGTCTGTCGTGCCCGCTTTTTACCCGAATGCAAAATCTTTGACACCGGAATATTGTACCCTTTTGCCACCGGCGCAATACGGATTGTTTCTTCGCGCCCTAAATCTGACAACCCCTTTTCAGGGTCTTCAACCTTGGAAAGGCAAACACCATGCTGTACTAAAAATAAGGCCATAACACCCCTCCCTAAACCTAGATTATTGGCTATTCTGCTGGACTTTACAGTTGGGTTCATTTATACCAAACCCAATGAGACGGGGAAAGACTATTTGGAGATCTTTATGGAACTTTCATCCATCGGCTTGATCCACACCCCTTTTAAATCCCAAGAAGGCATGCCCATCCAGTCCTCCGGCGCAAGAGGGATTAAAGGAAAGATTGTTATTACTTCTGAGTATGAAAAAGGACTGACTGACATTGACGGATTTTCACACCTAATCCTACTTTACCATTTTCACCGGTCAAAGGGGTTTGATCTCATGGTCACACCGTTTATGGACACCACCCAAAGAGGAGTATTTGCCACCCGGGCACCGAGACGCCCCAACCCCATCGGGCTTTCTATTGTCCGGCTTATATCCCGGCAGGACAACATACTTCATATCCTGGATATTGATGTATTGGATAAAACCCCGCTGATTGACATCAAGCCATATGTTCCCGGGTTTGACATTAAGCAAAACACATCAGCTGGCTGGCTGGAAAAAGTTCAAAAAAATGCCGAATCAATAACTTCTGACAACAGGTTTGTAGACTGATGACATCAAAATACCGGTTCAACCGAAATGAATTTGCAGGCTCTTTAGGAGATCTGGGTACAATATTACCCTTGGCCTTAGGCATGATCCTGGTCAATGGCCTAAGTCCTGTAGGGGTCTTTTTTGCCATGGGATTTTTTTATGCGGCCACGGGTGTCTATTACGGACTGACCGTACCGGTGGAGCCAATGAAGGTCATTGGTGCTTATGCAGTTGCCACAGCCATGTCTGTCCAGCAGATTCAGGCATCGTCCCTGCTCATGGCTGCCTGCCTGCTGATCATCGGTATCACGGGTTCCATGGATAAATTTGGGAAATACATCCCCAAATCCGTTATCCGGGGTATCCAGCTTTCCACAGGCCTTCTTCTTATGGTCAAAGGCATTAAAATGACCATTGGCGACTCCACCCTTCAAGGCCTAAAAGATCTTGCAGAACCATATTTAACCATACAGGCTGTGGGTCCTGTCCCGATTGGGATTTTAATCGGGCTGGCCGGTTTTATAACCACCCTTGCCTTTTTAAACAATAAGAAGCTGCCGGCAGCACTCATTGTCATCTTCTTAGGGATGCTGCTGGGTCTGGTTATTGGCACCCATGAAGGGCTGGAGGCCTTGAACCCGGGGCTTTATCTGCCATCCCTTTTACCGCACGGGTTTCCGGCAGGTGCGGACTTTTCCTATGCCGCGCTTGCTGTTGTTCTGCCGCAGATGCCCATGACCCTGGGTAATGCCGTGATTGCACAGGCAGATCTGTCCAAAGATTATTTTGGGGAATCTGCCCGCAAGATGACCTATACCTCCCTTTGCATTTCCATGGCCCTTGGCAATATTTTAAGTTTTATTTTCGGGGGCATGCCCATGTGCCACGGCGCAGGAGGCTTGGCTGCCCATTACAGGTTCGGTGCAAAAACCGCCGGTTCCAATTTGATCATCGGCGGCATCATGATGGGGCTTGTACTGATACTGGGTACAGGGTTCATTGCAATTCTGTTCCTTATCCCCATGTCAATTTTAGGGGTTTTGCTTATCTTTGCCGGCAGCCAGCTGGCTATGACCATCAGTGACATGCACACCCGCAACGACATCTTTGTTATCGTCAGCATTCTGGCTGTTACACTGGCATCAAACCTGGCTGTTGGCGCGGTTGTAGGTATCACATTGGCATACGGAATAAGGCGGATGCTCGTATAAGGATAAAAAGCGTAGATAATAGACCAGGAAAAAGGGGCAAGGAAAAATTCCATTGCCCCTTTGAGCAAATCAAAGCTTATCCTGATATGCTCCGGCAGAATAAGTCAGCTCATAGCTGTGTGAGTAAATTTCTATCAGATTTCCAAACGGATCTTCGCAGTACACCATCCGATACGGTTTGTCTCCGGGATAATATTCACGAACCGGCATCCGCTGCTTGCCACCATGCTCGACTATCTTTTCAGCCAGTCCTTCCACATCGGGATCCTGAACACAAAAGTGAAAAACCCCTGTTTTCCAGTATTCAAAATTATTTTCCCGCTGTTCTGCATTTTTAAATTCAAAAATCTCAACCCCTATCTTATCGCCGGTCGAAAGATGTGCAATTCTAAAGCTTCCCCATCCTTTGCCGAATACGTCATCGCACATAACACCAATGGCAGAATCATCTGAAACGATTTCTGTCGGCGGCATGATGACATACCAGCCCAAAACCTTGGTATAAAAATCTACTGCCTTTTCAAGATCTGTTACAGACAGCCCTATATGTGAAAATGTTCTTGGGTATCTCATTTATTTCTCCTGTTGGAATAATTTATTATAGAATTATGCTAAACTATTGTTGGGTTCTCAGCTTGGTTAACCAGGTTGTATAAATTATAAGTATTTGAATTTTAGAAACAAGACGGCACTTTTTCATGCGTTACGCACCTTTTGGTTCGATTTATTGACAACAAAGTAAGATGGCTTAAAAAGTTTTTTAAGGTGAAAGATGATTGAATGGAATGGCAAAGAATATCGTTGCCCGGTTGAAGTTGTAATGACTGTTTTAAGCGGCAAGTGGAAATGCCTGATGCTCTGGCACCTGAACGATGGGCCCAAAAGGTATAAAGCCCTTGAAAGGGTCGTTCCCGGTGTAAGTCAGAAAATGCTGACGCAGCAGTTAAAAGAACTGGAAAAAGACGGTTTAATCGACAGGACCGTATATCCTGAAATTCCCCCTAAAGTAGAATACAAACTCACTCCCCTTGGAAAAAGTGCCTTTCCTATTCTTGAGATGATGCACACTTGGGGGGTTACTCACTTGAATCTACCTGAAGGCGATACTTAGCCACGCCCCTGCGGGTCTAACCTGAATGACGCGGGTACTGCCCAAGTCATTGTACAATAAAACCGGTTTTTAAAATCATAGGTTGGACCCGGAAAAGGGCTTGGCTTTATTAAGTAGCAAGTCAGCGTATGTTTTTAACTATGCTGAACATCCCCTTGGGGCTCATCGCCATGTTCTTTATCTTCACCCTTTGAAGGTGCCATGGCTTCAATGGCCCGGTCCGGATTTTCTTCCACGTCATTAAGGATATTGACTACCTTATCTTCATCAAGCCAGTTTATCCTGCCTGTTCCCACATCGTAGATGGCACCGACCACCTTGGCTTTCCCGGACTTTACAAGATCTCTTGTTGCCGGGCTTGCCATGAACAGATCATGGATACTTGTCCAAACATTCTCTTCAATGGCAAATGGAATGATGGCAGAATCCAAAGCTTCAGGATGAATTTCCATGGCCCGTCGAACTGCAGGCTCAATATTATCAACCAGCGGCGGGATATTGCGTTCCAGTGCATGGCCCTTGCCCTGTACGGCATGGGTGACAGCAGTAACTGCACCGCATTGTGTGTGCCCAAGCACCACCAAGACTGGGGTATTGACATGGGCCAAACCATACTCGATCGAACCTGCTTCATCCGTATCACATACATTTCCAGCCACACGGATCACAAAAATATCCATAATTCCGGCATCAAAAATCAGCTCTACCGGCACCCGTGAATCAGAGCAGGTAATGACTGTGGCATAGGCATGGTCACCCTGGTTCTCTTGCCCGGCTTGTCTGATCCTTTTCTTATCCATACGGGGATGCATGGATTTTCCACTCACAAAGCGGTCATTGCCTATCTGCAGCAGCCTTATAGCCTGATCAGGATTTGGTTTACCTTTATCACCTGAACAAGCAGGCAATACAAAAAGAAACGCCAAAATAAAAAACGGGACCAACTTTACATAGAAATTTTTCATGATGACTCCTTTGGTTAAGAAAATTTAGAAATAGATTGATCAAAGAAGAAATATTTTTGCGTATCCTATCGTCACCGAAACAGGATGTCAATTGCTCCATACTTCCTTTTAAGGTCACCGCTATGTAAAAACACCGGATCTGCCATCCCGGAACGGACTGCCGCTTTTTTCAGCGGTTTTTCAAATTATGATTCAAATGTGATGATTTACGATTCGTAAAAAAGTTTGAACTAAAAAAAAGCGTCTGATGTCCTTTTCCGGAATGGCAGAACCTCGATAATAGTTTACCCGCCGTTACCCTGATTTTCTTCGGTCACTTAAAACAAATTTTCCACCAATTTTAAACGTTCCTGCCGGAAAAGAAGACGGCATCAGGCAGATTTTAAAAAAAATCGGCAGCCGCTTATTAGAATAAACGGGCCGGTATTTGTATATGAGATGCCCTTGTTCAGTAGGCAAATCGGTAATTC
>JAKSAU010000432.1 GCA_022361535.1 Desulfobacterales bacterium | reverse complement strand
GCAATGGGAGCCAAAGGAGCGGATGTGGCCCTTGAAACAGCAGATGTCGTATTGATGAACGATACCCTTTGCCAATTGCCTTTTCTGGTTGATTTAAGCCGGACCATGGCACGGGTAATAAAAGTGAATATCGCTTTAAGCCTAATTATTAATTTTATGGCTGTAGGGGCAGGGGCCTTAGGGTGGTTGACACCTGTTACAGGTGCGATAACCCATAACATCGGGTCTGTCCTGGTCGTGGTCCTGGCCGCTTCCATCCGGTTTAAAAAGGATGGAAACGGGACCGTTGATTCGAGACAGGTTGGGTTAACCTTCCAGGCTTGTGATAAATGATTTAAACTTTTTAAATGTCGCAGCGTCCATGGCATGTTCCATACGGCAGGCAGTTTTGTCTGCCGTTTCTTCATCCACACCCACAAACCGGAACAGGAAATCTTTGAACACAATGTGGCGTTTTTCGATTTCCTTGGCAATTTTTTCACCTTTGGCAGTCAACGTGACATATCCATAAGGCTCGTAGTTGATCAATTCCTGGGCAGCCAGTTTTTTGAGCATGCCGGTAACAGATCCCCGTTTGATGTCCAGACTCTCTGCAATATCTTTAGACCGGGCAACCGTATTGTTCGTCTGCAAGTCCAGTATCGTTTCAAGATAATCTTCAAGGCTTTCGGAAAGGTCAAGTTCTTTTGTCATCACTAATCTCCATTAAAAGTCTAAACGTTTTTTATACCTGATTAATTAGTAAGTCAATTCCTTATTTTTATATGTGTGTGAAAAATAGTGTTGACATGATATAAAGTTAGCTATATAAAACTTTAAAATTTTTGGAATACAAACTATATGTTGGAGGATATTGATGACTGTGGTTAATTTAAGAGAGATGCATGTGGATCAGACCGGGGTGATTGCCTCGATCAAGGCGAACGGTGAATTGGGTCGTCGGATCAGAGATATGGGACTGGTTCCTGGTAAAGAGATCAAAATTCAGGGCAAAGCCCCTCTTTTTGATCCGGTATCACTCAGAATAATGGGATTTACCCTGACGCTGAGAAACAATGAAGCTGACCATATCCATGTGGAGGTAAATTAATATGAGCACCGCCATCGCACTTGCTGGTAATCCCAACTCAGGCAAAACCACTCTTTTTAATGCACTGACAGGTGCACGCCAGCATGTGGGTAACTATCCCGGCGTCACTGTTGAAAAAAAGCAGGGGACGTGTGTGACTGATGCCGGTACCTTTGAAATCGTTGATCTTCCAGGTACCTACTCCCTGACTGCTTACTCATTGGAAGAGGTTGTGGCCAGGGATTTTTTAGTTAATGAAAAACCTGCCATGATAGTTAATATCGTTGATGCCTCCAACCTGGAACGAAATCTATATCTTTCGGTTCAGTCTATGGAAATGGGCATTCCGGTCTGCCTGGCCCTTAATATGATGGATGTGGCCAGCAAACGCGGGATTGAAATTGATATTGATAAACTGTCTTCACTGCTTGGTGTGCCTGTTGTACCCACTGTGGCACGGACAGGAAAAGGCAAAGAAGAGTTGCTTGCTGCCGTAGCCAGCAATGTTAATTTGCCCCCGATCCCGTTGAAAATTTCATATGGGATTGATATTGATGAAGCCCTAAATGAGATGGAAATTATCATTGCAAATGCAGACTTTTTAACTCAGACCTATCCTGCAAGATGGGTGGCGTTAAAATACCTGGAGAGCGACAAGCAGATCCTGGAGCTGGGCAGTAAAGAAAACAAAGGGGTTGCCGAACAACTGGCCCAAATTGCCAAACGGCTTGCAAGTCACTTGGCCGCAACCCGTGATGAGCATC
>JAKSAU010000399.1 GCA_022361535.1 Desulfobacterales bacterium | reverse complement strand
GTTTGCGCCGCGATCCCGACAGTCAAGGGTACCTGGAGGCAAAAGTACGGGGAGCATGCTTACTATTTTCTAAACTTCCAAACCATGGAAGGAATACGAGTAAGCGTACGTCACCGTGACATCATCCGCCCTGGCTGGTATCGATTTAAACACAGCGCTAGTATGACAGGCAAAGCGGTTTCTTTACTGCATTGCCTCTCCCCACGGTATCACTATGGCTTTAATCTGCTCGAACAACTCATGTTGATGACCGTGCCCCACACCATCACGGTACTCGGCTCAGGCCGTTTTATCATAAATCTTTGGTCTTGGTTCGGTTATATCCTGGTGGATTGTCACAGACAAACCGTTAGCTATCATCTCCTTGAGGAATCCACTCCCCCTGCCGTGCTTGGTTCGCAGCAGTGGTTCGAACCTTTGTCGGGTGATCTCTTTGCAATGTCTTTCGACTTGGAAGATTCATTAAGGCGTATCGACAATCCCACATATCCAGTTGCTTTTAACATCTTCAAACACCGGTTGGGGGAATCAGCAACCGAAACGATCTGGCAAGGAGAACTAGCTGATTCCATGCACGATATCCTGATAAACAAAACGCGTCAGTACTGCGTTGCCGCTGAGTTAGGGATGCACTTGGACTCATACAGTGACATTCTTCCCTCCAAGGTGTTGGTGGTGGATCTCAAAAACAATAAACACTGGATTTTGGATCGTTTCACCGTGGCAGCCCATGTCTGTTTCGATAATGAGGATCCCACTATTTTGTATGTTTCCAATCATAACTTCCAATTCCAACACAGTCGTCTTTTACAACTCATGCAACGAGGGTCGTATGCCGTCCAGTTCCGTGGTCCCGCTTCGGTTTTCAAGTATCGCCTCACACCAAACGGTCCGCAAGAGATGGGAGTTTTTACCCAAGACGATTTCTACCGTCTGACGAACATGCATGTATGCACACATCGAGGTCAGAAGCTCATCATCGCCATGGGATATCCGGATGAGGTGTTCCTCATAGATGCAGACAGTATGCGTTTTTTACGTAAGATACGAGTGGCGGATACCAACACTCGCAAACCAGCCTTGATCGGTACGGTAGCGCCGTCCCCCGATGGTGAGAAACTGTTGGTCCAAACCACACGATCCTTCCAAATCATCGATATCGCTAGTGATCGTGTCGACTACCGACGCAATTACTTCTTCACCCATACCTGCTTCAATCACATGGTCGCTTCAAGCGCAACAGCAAACATAACCTAGAAAGGTTCGCTATGAAAATCATCACTGCCGATATCTACGCCCTACAGATTCCTTTCGTAACATCGTTCCGTCATTACCTCGGTACACGTGATTACTGTGACTCCATCGTGGTCAAGCTAACCACGGACACTGGTATCGTAGGATGGGGGGAGGGCGTGCCCAGGCCCTATGTCACTGGCGAGACACCAGTCAGCTGTGTACAACATATCAAAAGCCATTTATTAGCCAAACTACTAGGTTTCGATTTGTTTACCATCGATCCACATGATCCCTGGGAACATTTCGACATCCTTTTACCAGACTTACAAAACGAAAAGGGCATTGTTTGGCATGCCTCCCGTTGTGCGGTCGAATTGGCACTACTGGATTGTCTCTATCGTTGTTTTCATCAATCGTTCCATACGATACTACCTCCGATCTCAGACAAGGTAACTTATTCAGCCGTTATCGGTGCTGGTGATAGTGCTAAGACCGAAGCGTTGGCCCAACGATTTAAAGAAGCTGGTTTTCAACACGTCAAGATGAAGGTAAGTAAGTTGGAGGATG
>JAKSAU010001285.1 GCA_022361535.1 Desulfobacterales bacterium | reverse complement strand
TATCAAAACACCAGCAGGTGGGGCAGACGTAAGTACAGGTTCCGCAATTAATGCAGGAAAATGCAACATCGTCCCAGAAAGGTGCTTCATGCAGATCCAGAATAGTCTGGTCTTTGAGTTTATCTGTCTGTACGCTTGAGGCGACATTGGCTTCAGCTTCTTTTCTAAGTACGTCCAAAAGAACCTGGCTTTCCTTTGCGTCTGCCTCAGCATCAAATCCGCAGGCTGCAGCATAGGCTTCACCCTTTGGTGTCAAAACTTTGGCCAGAAATTTATCATCCATATCTGCCAGCAGGATATCAAGGCCTTCCTCATTAAAGGGGCCTGTACCGGTAGAGGTTGAAAAATCAAATGGGCCTGGTTTATTGATGGCTAAACCAACAAAGGTAGTTGCTTCGTAGGCATCACACCAGTAAGGATCCCGATAGTCGTCTGTATCAAAGTTCATCTTTACCAGCTGGATGGCTTTGGCGTCAAAAGGACGAATGCCAACAACAGCCCTAGGTGTGTAATCAGCTTCAGACCGTTTCATAATATGGTGATCTTCATCTGATTCATTCAGGCTGGTAAATAGGATTTTCTCAGTTTGAGGAAACAATACGGATTTAGCTGAAAGCACTGAATCAGTATAAGTCATCTCCGGCTGGGTATCTGCATCGAGTGCTTTTATCTGGCAGCCGTTTTTGTCTTTGACCGGTCCGAAAAGCTGATAGGTCTCCCTGGATTTATCAATGCCTTTGGTCCAGTCCTTTTTATCAATCGTTATGAATTTCATTTTCATACCCTTTATTCGTTACTTGATAAAATCATTAGGATCATCCGGACTGTAAGCATCCAGAGGCGGACGTTTGTCGATGGAAAGCCCGGCTTCCCAGCCGAACATGTCCTGTGCGTCCTTGTTCAGTTTTCGGGTAAAGTCTCTAACGTTGATCCCCATAGGGCATGCTTCAACACAGGCACCGCAGTCCGTACAACGGCCTGCGCAGTGAAACGCCCGTAGAAAATGGAAAGTGTCAACATCAGTTTTATTTTGGCCTTTTCCAACCCACTGAGGACCTGACTCATCAACAAAACAAGTCGGGCAATAGCAGATAGGGCAGGCATTCCGGCAGGCATAACACCGGATACAATTTTTAGTCAATTCTTCAAAATGCTGCCACCGTGCATCGTCTTCCAATGCAGCAATAGCATCCACATCAGGATATGCGTTTTCAAGGGTTTGTTCTTCAACCAGATCTGCGGCCAGTTCATCATACAGTACAGGATTTCGGTGAGTACAATATTGACAATTGTGACGCAAGTAATCCTGTTTGTTCAACGTTTGGGTTTGCTCTGCAGTAACAACTGTTAAAGTATCGCCATCTTCTTTAAATTCAGCAATTTCACCTTCAAGTGCAGATGCAATTTTGAACTTATCAACCATGCCTTTGCAGGGTACGCCAATGATGTATAAGTTGTCCCGGTCAATCTGGTTCTCAACGATATGAGTTACAAGATTTCTGGAATCGCAACCCTTAGCAACAACGGCTATTTTAATTCCTTTTTCCTTGGACGCATAGTTGGCAAGGTTCAGGCCGCAAGTGGATGAAAAGGTCAGCTTTTCTACATCCTCTTTTTTGGAGATTGCTATTGGACTGGTGGCCATGGCAATGGTGCCTTGTGCAAAACCAATCACTTTTTCAACCTCGCCTTTTTCCAAAAGGCCGGCTGCAAGCTCCCTGATTTTTTCTATACAGGTATCCATTTTAGCTATAGTCCTTTACAAATTTTTTATTCGGTCCCAGGGCTTCTACCTTGTCTGTTATTTCCTTGACCACATCCACGAACTTAGTGGCTTCGGCAGAAGAGATCCAGGAGAAGTGAACCCGGTCACTTTCAATGCCCATGTGTTCAAGCAGGTTGCCCATTAAAGCGAATTTCCGACGTGCGTAATAATTACCATCCAGGTAATGACATTCACCAGGATGTCAGCCGGATACCCATACAGCATCAGCTCCTTCACGGAAGGCCGACAATACGAATTTCGGACTCATTCTGCCGGTGCAGGGAATCCGGATAACCCGGATATCAGCCGGATATTCCATACGGCTCACCCCTGCCAAATCTGCTGCCCCATAGGAGCACCAGTTGCACAGAAAGCTTACAATTTTGATTTCATTATCGCTCATTTTATCTATATCTCCTTATTACCCGCAGCCTTAAACTACTTCCCCGAGGGCAAATATCTGTGAGAAAATCTGATTGGTGTCAAAGCCTCTAAGATGCAGGGCACCTGAGCGGCATGAAGCCACGCAAAGACCGCAGCCTTTACAAAGAACTGGATTGACTTCAGCCTTGCCTGCAAACCTGCCTTCAACGACAAAATTAGGCGCGCTGTAAGGACAAATGGATACACAGACACCACATTCAGAGCATTTTTCCTGATCGACCGTGGCGATTGTACCGGAAGTGAACAAGCTGTCTTTTTTAGCCAGCAGTGTCAAAGCGCGAGAGGCAGCTGCACGACCCTGGGTCACAGCTTCATTCACAGGTTTGGGATAATGCCCTGAACCAGCTACAAAAACACCGTCAGTGGCAAACTCAGCAGGACCGAGTTTGGCGTGCTTTTCTACAAAGAAACCTTCATCGTTTAAGGGCACTTTAAAGAAGTTGGCAAGCCTTTCATCCCGTCTTGGCTCGATAGCCGCGGCCAAGGTAAGCAGGTCAGCCTCGATTTCAACCGGCTGGTTAAGAACATGGTCAAGAAGGGTGATCTTAACGCTGTCTTTTTCAACCTTAACTTCCGGTTTTTTATCCACATCATAGCGGATAAAAATCACACCGAGTTCCCTTGCTTCTTTATAAAGAAGTTCACGTTCTCCGTATGTCCGGATGTCCCTGTAAAGAATAAAGACATCGGTTTCAGGATCGCGTTTTTTCAATTCAATGGCATTGTCAATGGAGTGGGTACAGCAGACCCTTGAGCAATAAGGACGGTTTGGTTCCCTGGAACCTACACACTGGATAAACACAGCTGTTTTTACATCATCCAGTTTTGGATCCTTTTCTTTGAGCATTTTGTCCAGATCAAGGGTTTTGAGAACCCGATCATCTTCCCCAAAGCAGTATTCTGTAGGTTCAGAAGACTTGGCACCGGTAGCAAGAACAGCCACACCGTGTTCCAGTTCTTTGGTTTCACCGTTGCAGGAAAGCTGAGACTTAAAGTTACCCACAAAGCCCTCAACACCTTCAAGGGTGGTGCCGGTATGAACAGTTATATTCTCATTGCCTTCAACTTCAGCCAGCAAGGCTGACAGTTTTTCACCCACGTCTTCTCCCTGGGCCGTTTTATAAAGCTTAACAGCTTCACCGCCGAGAGATTCTTTCTTTTCAATGATATGGGTGTCATAGCCCTGAGTCGCCAAGCTCTTAGCTGCTGTAAGACCTGCAAGCCCACCACCGACAACCATAACAGAGTCATTGACGTTAATCTTTTCTTCTGCCAGAGGCTGAGCCAGTGCTGCTTTTGCAACGGCCATACGGACCAGATCTTTGGCTTTTGCTGTGGCAATCTCCGGATTGTTTTTGTGTACCCAGGAGTTATGATTCCGTATATTGGTCATCTCAAACAGGTATTTGTTCAGACCCGCGTTGATCATGGACTCCTGAAACAAAGGTTCGTGAGTTTTTGGTGTACAGGCTGCTACAACAATCCTGTTCAGCCCTTTTTCTTTTATGGTTTCCACCATTTTGTCCTGGGTATCCTGAGCACAGGCATACAGGGTTTCGGTGGCGTATTCCACATAAGGAAGGGTTTTAGCGTACTCGGTAAGGTCCGGACAATCTACAACCCCTGCAATGTTAGAACCGCAATCACAGACAAATACACCTATTTTCGGTGGATCACCAATGACATTAGTTTCTTCGATTTTTTCTTCGGCCTTGGTCAGGGTACCGCGGACTTCAGCCAGATCATCTCCTGCAGCTGAGGCAGCAGCGGAGGCATCAAGTACAGACTCCGGAATGTCTTTCGGGTTGTTGAAAACACCTGAGATGTAAATACCATCACGAGAAGAGGTGACCGGCTCAAAAGAATCGGTCTTGCAAAACCCGTTGTCGGTAAGATCGATGCCAAGCTGACCGGCAAGATCACGAGTCTCCTGGGGTATTTCCAAACCAACAGATAGTACGACCATGTCAAAAGAGTCGTCTATAATCTGACCCATCTCATCTGCATAGCGGATATTCAGGTCGTGTGTATCACTATCTTCTGTGACGGAGTGAACCCTGGCACGGACAAAATTGATGCCGTGTTTTTCTTTGGCATTCTGGTAGTACTTTTCGAATTCTTTGCCTGGAGTTCTCATATCCATAAAGAAGATGTAGGGTTCCAGTTCAGGATCGTGTTCCTTGGCAATAATTGCTTCCTTAACTGCGTACATACAGCAAACGCTGGAGCAATAAGGATTATCGCACTTATTCATGTCACGAGAACCAACGCATTGGAACCAGGCAATTTTCTTAGGATCTTTCCGTTTTTCTGCCAAAGCCTTGTCTTTTTTCTTTTTAGGCTTCATGGGCACCTTGGGCATTGTTACCACATGACCGTGAGTAGGACCGGATGCTGAAAGCAGCCGTTCAAACTCCATAGAGGTGACCACGTTTGGATAATTGGCGTACTGGTAGTTATCGAATTTGGTTGGATCAAAAGGCTTGAACCCGGGAGAGAAGACAATAGACCCTGCATTCAGAGTGATTGTCTCTTCAGTCTGGGTGTAGTCAATGGCGTTTGCAGGACAAACTTCCTCACAGGTACCGCACTTATCTTTTTTCAACTTCAAACAAACGTCAGGATTGATGACGTACTTCAAAGGTACTGCCTGGGGATATTCAACGTAAATAGCGGTTCTTTTTGTCAGATCCGCGTTGTAACCGTCGTCATGTTTTCCAGGGCATTTTTCAGTACAGGCACCGCAACCAACGCAAAGGTCTTCATTGACGTACCTGGGTTTCTTAAGAATCTCTACCTGAAAATTGCCTTTCTCACCTGTAACATTTTTAACCTCGGAAAGGGTTAAAAGTTCAATGTTTAAATGCCGGCCGACCTCGACCAGTGTGGGTGAGATAATTCACATCGCACAGTCATTGGTCGGAAAGGTTTTGTCCAACTGGGCCATCACGCCGCCGATGGAGGGTCCCTTTTCAACCAAGTAGACGTAAAATCCCGAATTTGCAAGATCGAGGGCTGAGAGCATGCCGGAGATACCGCCACCAATCACCACTACAGATCCGGTTTTTGTAGAGTTCATTATTATCCTCTCCTCTGGTTAAAATAAAATATACGTAAGCAAGAAGCTTATCGTTTCTGCTTTTCATGCCTGAGATTATGGCAGGCTATTTGTTCCTTTAATTAATTTTCATTAATAAAAAATCATGATATAAAACGTTCTGACAAATATTTCAACCATAATCATCAATATAATATAGACAAATTAAGGGATAAGAAAATTCCCTAAATGAAATTCATTAAATAGATCAGATATATGAAAAAAATCATAACCATTTGCGGTCCGACAGGGATCGGTAAAACAGGGTTTGGCATTGCGCTTGCCAATGAGTTTAACGGAGAAATCATCGGGGCTGACTCCATGCAGATATACAAATACATGGATGTTGGTACAGCTAAACCCGATGCCAACGAAAGGGCCCAGGCTGTCCATCACCTTGTTGACTTTCTGGATCCCAAAGAAGACTTTGATGCCGGTAAGTTTGCCACAATGGCGGACCAGGCCATTGAAGATATTCTGTCACGTGGCAGGCTTCCCATTGTAGCTGGCGGAACAGGATTATATATCAGGGCATTGATTCATGGGTTGTTCAGAGCAAAACCCATTTGTGAGGACACGCTTGAAAGGCTGAACAATGAACTTGAATCAAAAGGCAGTGAAACCCTCCATGAAAGATTGACGGCTTGCGACCCTGGAGCAGCCGAAAAGATTCATCCCAATGACGGGTTTAGAATTGTAAGAGCCCTTGAAGTTTTTGAAACTACGGGTACACCGATTTCCTTGAGGCAAAAAAACCATGATTTTAAAGAAGAACGCTATCAGAGCCTGACTTTTGGGCTTAATATGAACAGAGAGCGACTTTATGACCGTATTAACCGAAGGGTAGATATCATGTTGGATCAGGGCCTTTTAAATGAGGTAAATGAATTGGTTGAAAAAGGATACGCTCTTGATTTGAAACCGATGCAGTCCATTGGATACCGCCACATGGGCATGTTTTTAAAAGGAGAGGTAGATTTCCCCGAAGCTGTCAGACTACTTAAACGGGATACGCGCCGGTATGCCAAACGCCAATTTACCTGGTTTAAAAAAGAGCCTGGTATCATTTGGATCGAACCATCAGAAATAAATAGGGCCATTGACATGGTAAAAGATTTTTTGACATAAAAGATCAGTTTACTTATAGTTGGAACCCCAAAAAAACAAAAAACTCCAATATACAGCACCTGATTGGCAATAAAATGATAAAAGCAACATACAAACGATTCTTTATTTTAGCCTGTTTTTTAACATTTATTATAATGTGTTGGGGATGCGCCCAGAAACCCGGACCGTCACCCACAATTCCTAAAGACAAACTCCCTGAAATTAAGGACACTGAAACTTTGGATCAGGCCCTGATTCCTAAACTTCTTGAGCAAGCCAAAGAACTGGAAGAGCAGGGATATTATCAAGACGCACTTTTGGTGTATAACCAGGCATTGAGCCAGGCCATGGCCCAACCCGGAGAGTATTTTGACCTGCTCCGGAGCAAAATTCTATCGGATATTGAAGAGCTACTGTCAAATGTACCACCTTCGGAAATTGAGGACTTTTCAGAAATCAAAAATCTGGCCATTCCTTATGATCTGTTCCAATATTGGATTGGTCACAATTATGCCGCTATCGAAGACTACCCCAATGCACTAACTGCTTTGGAATCTTTCTTAGCAAACTACCCCGATCATCCAAGAGCTTTTGAGGTGGAAAGGTTAATTGATTCCATACATCTTGCCACCTTTGACAGGGAAAAGCTTGGATGCATCCTTCCGTTATCGGGGAAATATAAAGCATACGGTCAAAAAGCGCTGCGGGGAATTCAACTTGCGGTACAAGATTTATCCAAGACACATAACAAACAGTTCAAGGTTGTTGTTAAAGACAGTCAATCCGACCCTGTCCAGGCAGCCCGTTGTGTGGAAGAACTTGCTCTGGAAAATGTATTTTCCATTGCAGGCCCCTTGATTACCTCAGAACAAGCCGGCAACAAAGCCCAGGAACTTGGGATTCCAATGATCTCAATGACACAGAAAACTGATTTTCCCAACTTGGGAGATTTTTTGTTTTCCAATTTTATTACCCCGGAAATGCAGGTTGAAGCACTAGGGACGTACATCTTCATGGAGTTGGGTCTAAAAAAGGTAGCGATTTTATATCCGGATGAACGATACGGAAGGCGCTACATGGATTTGTTCTGGAATATGGTTGATCAGTTCAAAGGCGAAGTTGTGGGAGTTGAGGCCTATGATGGCAGTAAAACTGACTTTACAATCCCGCTTCAAAAGCTTACTGGGGAATATTATCCCATACCGGAATTCCTTAAAACTGAAACACAAGACGACCAAATATTAGAACTCGATGGTCAAAAATCATCAAGTAGAGACTCAACCGTTGCGAATGAAGACAGGATTGAAATCGATTTTCAAGCTCTTTTTATACCGGATGCAATATCCAGGATAAATCTGATTCTTCCACAGCTTGCTTTTAACGACGCACGAGGAATGGTTTTGTTAGGCACTAATCTATGGCACAAAGACAGCCTGCTCACCCAGGCCAAAGGGTACAACAAAAATGCAGTTATAAGTGACGGGTACTTTGGTGGAAGTACGAGACCTGCGACCACAAGGTTTGATGCACAATTCAGAGAAATATTTCAAGAACCACCCGGATTTATAGATGCGATCTCTTTTGATACAGCCAATATACTATTTACGGCTGCTATGGGATCTGACATTACATCGAGAGAAACCCTAAAAGAAATCCTCAGGGGTGGCATGATATTTAACGGTGCAACCGGGCGGACACTATTTGATGAAAACGGCACTCCTCATAAAGAGTTGTTTTTAATCACAGTAAAAAAAGGAAAGTTTCTGGAAATCAATCACTAAAAAACGAGTTCTGGCCTGTTGTTTCAAGCACGGACTGCCATAAACGGCCTCTCGGATCCATTTTTTTACGCCGTCCGGCAGAGGCATCCATTGGAACATGTACATAGTGGTTATTCCAAAAACTGATGATCAGGTTTGTTTTACCAGCCATACCGGCGTGTACAGCATCTCTTCCCAAAAGACCGCAAAAGACAGAATCATTGGCATTGGCAGGCAGACTGCGGATTATGTAAGAAGGATCAATATACTTCAGTGAAATGGGAATGTCTTTGGACTTAAAATATTCCTTGATTTTGTCCTTTAAAAAGAGCCCGATATCTTTAAGAACAATATTACCTGATGCGTCATATTCGGTATCTTTGTCATCAAAGAAGTTTTGCCCAGCGCCTTCTGCAACAATAATCACCGCATGTTTTCTTAAGGTAAGCCGCCTTTCCAACGCCTTTAAAAATCCGTTTTTCCCATATAGAAAGATTTCTTCTTCAGGGATCAGTACAAAATTAGCATCTGGCTGAGCAAGAGCTGCTGTAGCAGCCAAAAAGCCGGAATGCCTTCCCATAAGTTTGATAAGACCTATGCCATTGGGATAGGCTTCTGATTCATTGTGCGCCCCTTTAATGGCTAAGGTTGCCACATCAACAGCTGAATCAAACCCAAATGATCTGGAAACTAAAAAGATATCGTTATCAATAGTTTTGGGTATTCCAATGACTGAAATCTTGAGCTGTCGCCGTGCTATTTCATCTGCAATTTTTTTAGAAGCCATAAGGGTGCCATCACCGCCAACCATAAACAATATACCTATGCCGAGGCGTTCTAAACAATCGACAACTTCAGGGATTTCCTGGCCACCGCGAGAAGATCCCAAGATGGATCCACCGGTATTCTGGATTCCGGAAACCGTTTTAGGCTTAAGCTCGATTAGATCATGGCCGTATTCTGGTATAAATCCCTGGAGACCATGCCGGATGCCATAGATCAGTTTAACTTTATATAGATGATACAACTCCAGAACAATTGAACGAATGATGTCATTTAACCCTGGGCAAAGCCCTCCACAAGTAACAACCGCACATTTAAGTTTGCTTGGATCAAAATATATTTTTTCTCTCGGGCCGGCCTGCTCAAAGCTGAGCAAAGCTCTGTCTTTATCGCTAAAAAGCCTGTCAGCTCTTACATCTACTGTAACTCTGGCATCCTCAGAAATAAACCTTGAGCCACCTTCGGATGCAATCCCTTCGGTAACAAGAGGGGAGGGGATACGCGGCTCTCCAAGCACTGGGATTTCAGTACTGAAATCTATCTCTTTCATTGGCTGCCTCCGTTAAACTTGAACGTTCCTTTTCCTAATATATCATGGAGATGTAAAAGACCTGCAAGGCGATTACCATCCTCCAAAATGGGGAGCACAGTAATTTCATGCTTCTCCATTAGGTTTAGGGCATCATATAAAAAGGACGTTGGAGAAAGATATTGGGGAGAACGTGTCATCAATTCATCAACAATGGTGTCCTCAGGTGTTGCACCTTTACTTGCTACCCAGTGCCGGATATCTCCATCTGTTAAAATCCCTGCCAAAGTTTTATCTTGTTCGACAATCAAAACCGCTCCCAGGCGATATTCATCCATGCAGGCTAAAACAACTTCCATGGTGGACCCGACAGGTATGCAGGGGGCCGACGATTTTGGCAGCATCAGCTCTTCAACCTTACAAGATAAACGCTGACCAAGCGCACCGCCGGGATGGGACCGAACAAAGTCTGATTTTTTGAAATTCTTTTTATTTATCAGGGCAACAGCAAGTGCATCACCCATTGCAAGCTGAGCTGTTGTAGAAGAAGTGGGAGCCATGTTCAATGGACAAGCTTCTTTTTCTACACCTGTATAAATGACAAGGTCGCAGAACCCGGCCATAGTAGACTGTCGTTTACCTGTAAAACCAGCTATCCTACAGCCAACTTCCTGGATTACAGGAAGCAGCTGGTTTAATTCCCCTGTTTCTCCTGAATTTGAAATGGCAAGAAATACATCATTACGGCTAACCATCCCAAGATCTCCGTGAACCGCCTCTACCGGATGCAAAAACATGGCATTGGTTCCGGTACTGCTCAAGGTGGCAGCTATTTTTCTGCCGATTAATCCTGACTTACCGATCCCTGAGATAATCACGCGTCCCGTTGAGGAGCAAATATCATTAACAAGTTCTTCAAAATCAGTGTCGATTTTAGATGTCAAGTCGAGCAAACTTTGTGCTTCAATCTTCAGTACTTCAATAGCGTCGTTTATGATCATGGTTTTATTTTCTTTTATCTGAAAGTATTGGGTTAAAAAAAGTAAGTGGATAAGGTTATACATCAGAAATTGACGGGTCACAAGTGAAGGCCTTAAATCAAGGATCAAGTTGACCCAAAGATTTTATCTGGTAATTATTTAATTGACAATCCCCTGTAATTTATGATATTTGTTCACGGTTATATTCCCAAGCAGGGAAAAACATTACAAATACAGGCACTTTGAGCCGGATCATAACGTTCAGGTGCTTTTAAGTTTTATACCAAATAACTTGAGGAAACGTATTATGATTTGTACTACCGTAAGAGAAGGCGACGATTGTGTATTCATGACCGCCGAAGGCTGCAGCTATAATGAAGGCAACTGCCTTCCCATCGTTGACGAATGCAACGGATGCCAGAGAGCCTCCGAATTCCCTACAGGTATGTATTGTACCGCAGCACCTGATCCTTCTCTGAAATGGAAAAACGGTAACTGTAACATTGCTACCCATGTTAAAACCGTTGCAGCAACCAAGAAACAGAAGCTTAACCCGATCAAGGCATCCAAAAGAAGATAAGCCAAGATATACTGTTTTTCATAGAAACTCTGTGGCTTTCCTTAAATTTTTAGGGTGTAAAGCTGCAGAGTTTTTCTTTTTTATAAGGCATGAACCAGGTTTTCTAATTACCCTTATTCGGGGTTAACCCTCTTAAGAGAAAGAAAAGACCATGAATCCTATCGCCCAAGAACTGAACGAGATTATCCAGGAAAGTGCCCCCCATATTTTTGAAATGCTGTCTGATATGGGAAAATCCCTTTTTTTTCCAAAAGGCATATTAAGCCAGAGTGCCGAAGCCAAGGTTAAGGCGGATAAAATAAACGCCACCATCGGTATTGCAAAAGAAGGAAACTCTGTTTTAAGCCTGTCTTCCATCACGCAATTTATTACCGGTATTGAGCCGGACAGCTACCTGCCTTATGCCCCGTCTTATGGTATTCCCGCATTGAGGGAAAAGTGGAAATCAGATCTCTATGGTAAAAATCCATCCCTTGGGGAGCAAGCTATAAGTCTTCCTGTTGTTACATCAGGTATTACCCATGGCGTCAGTGTATTATCCGATATGTGGGTAAACAAAGATGATGTCATTATTCTGCCGGATATGATGTGGGGCAATTACAATATGACATTCTGCGTGCGTAACCATGCCAGAATCGTTCATTACAAAGCCTATGACGATGCACTTACTCAATTTAATGTAGATGATTTTGAGCGGGTAATCAAAGAACAGGCTGCTGCAAATGATAAAATTGTCACGGTTCTCAACTTTCCACATAACCCAAGCGGCTACTCTCTGAGCAAAACTGAAGCTGACCGGGTTGCAGCCATACTGATCGAAGTTGCCCAGTCAGGTACCAATGTTGTTGCAGCATGTGATGATGCCTATTTTGGTCTTTTCTTTGAGGAAGAAACCTCAAAAGAATCTTTGTTTGCAAAAATTGCCGGTAAAGAAAAACGCTTGCTGGCAGTAAAACTGGACGGAGCAACCAAAGAAGATTATGTCTGGGGATTTAGAACCGGATTTGTCACATACGGTATTGCATCAGACGCCAACCTTGAAGCAGTTTACGAATCTTTGGAAAAGAAAACAGCAGGATGCATACGAGGCAACATTTCAAATGCTTCCCATCTGAGCCAGACAATTCTGCTCAAATCCATGGAAGATGAAAACTACGACAGCCTGAAGCATGAAAAGTTTAATCTTCTCAAAGCAAGAGCTACCCGGATGAAAGAGGTGCTCAAAGATCCCAAATACGCAGACGGTTTTGATGTTTACCCATTTAATTCAGGATATTTTATGTGTATCCGGCTTAAAGACGTAAATGCCGAGGAACTTAGGGTTCACCTTCTTGATAATTACGGAGTCGGCCTGATTTCCATAGGTGATAAAAATATTCGAGTAGCATTCTCCTGCCTGGAAGAAAAAGATGTCACCACATTATTTGATACCATTCTCAGCGGTATCAATGACCTGAGAAAATAAGATAACTAAAGGCTTAACCTAAATGAGTATTAGCACAACAAAAAAAGTGGATTTAAAGTATGCCAGTAAATGGCTGTTTTACTTTGTCCTTATCGGTATTATAGCCGGGTTTGGTGCCATTGTATTTCATTATCTATGCGGTCTGGGTATGCATTATTTTCTGGATATGATGGCAGGATACAGACCTGGCAACCCAGCAGGGGAACACCTTCTTTTACCCCATACCGACACCCCGTTTAATCGATGGATGCTGTTGATATTACCTGCATTAGGCGGAATTGTTTCCGGTTGGCTGGTATACACCTTTGCCCCGGAAGCAGAAGGGCATGGAACTGATGCAGCCATAGATGCGTATCATCACAAAGGTGGATTGATTCGCGCCAGAATCCCGTTTATTAAAACAATTGCTTCTACCATCACTTTGACCACAGGTGGTTCAGGTGGTCGAGAAGGCCCTATAGCACAGATTGGTGCCGGCTTCGGTTCCTTTTTAGCCACAAAATTCGGCCTGTCCGAAAGGGAACGCAGAATTATGATGGCAGCTGGCATTGGTGCAGGTGTAGGATCTATTTTTAGAGCCCCCTTGGCTGGTGCGCTGTTTGCAGCAGAAGTTCTTTACCGGGACCCGGACTTTGAATCAGAGGTCATCATTCCTGCAGGTATTTCATCCGTAGTTGCCTATTGTATCTTTTGCTTGGTTTTTGGCTGGGGTTCTTTGTTTGATTCTCCTGATTTCAAATTTCAGAATCCTTTGGAACTTGGACCGTATATTATTCTGTCCGGAGTGCTTGTGCTGACCGGTGCGCTTTATGTTAAAGTATTTTACGGCATGATTGATGTCTTTAAAAAACTGAAAGTACCCAATCATATCAAACCTGCTATTGGCGGTTTGTTCACCGGTATTATCGGTTTTTTTCTGCCCTACACTTTGGCATTCGGATATGGCATGGCCCAGGATGCTATCTGGAACAGAGAAACCGTAAGTATAACTATTTTACTGTGCCTTGCATTTGGTAAAATTTTTACTACGGCCTTTTCTATCGGATCCGGCGGATCCGGTGGTGTGTTCGGACCGTCAGTTGTTATAGGCGGTGCTATGGGTGGTGCTGTGGGTAAAATCTTTCATTCCCTTATGCCGACTATTGTTACTCACCCGGGATCATTTGTAATTGTCGGAATGGCAGGCTTCTTTACAGCTGTATCGAATACACCTATTTCTACGATTATTTTTGTGAGTGAGATGACCAACTCCTACCATCTGTTGCTGCCAAGTCTTTTGGTTTGTTCTCTGTGTTATCTGCTGGCTAAAAAATGGACAATATTTGAGAACCAGGTTAAAGCCAGAGTCGACTCTCCTGCCCATGCAGGTGAATTTATGATGGATATCCTGCAGACTATTAAGGTTGAAAACCTTAACCATTTGATCAAGGATGTCAGATGTGTAAACCAGGATATGCCTTTCAGTGAGTTCAAAAAAATATTTCAAACTACTAAGCAGCATTACTTTCCGGTTATGGATGACAAGGGGGCTTTTTCAGGGATTTTCTCCTCTACAGACATACGGGAAGTTATTTTTACAAGTCACTTGGAAGAGCTTGTTGTCATGAAAGACATCATGATATCAGATCTGATTACGACAACACCGTCTGAAGATCTAAATACGGTGCTCCACAAGCTGACCCAGAAAAATATAGATGCATTGCCTGTTGTTAAAGAAGATGACAGCAACGCATTCTTAGGGTTGATTTACAGGCGTGACATCATAGCTCATTACAACTATCATGTGACCAAGATCAAAGAACAGCAGGCTTAAAAAAACCTATAGATCAATAAATCACTTTGTGTAAGAAAAGGCCCCTTGCCGGCGCAGTTGCACCGGCAAGGGGCCTTTTGCATGAATCCAAAATTCGTTTAAACTCATCTGGAGTAATTTTACCTGTTCCAGCATCTTTTAGAGTTCCTACAAGATTACGCACCATATTCTTTAAAAACCCGGAGGCAGATATGCTAAAGACGATACGATCATCTGCCTCTTTGGTCCAGTTGGCTGAATATATATTCCTGATAGTTGAACTCCTTGGGCTACCTGAGTTTTCAAAGGCTTTAAAATCATGAGTCCCGATTAAGTGGTCACAACATTGATTCATCACAATTAGATCCAAGGGTTGGTAAACGTGCCATAAATAATCCCGTCCAACTGCACATGGATCTTGCCGGTTTAAAATATAGTAACGATATTCTTTGGATTTAACACTATACTGGGCATGAAACTCTGCGGGTACGTAAGCACAATCACGAATCACGATGGGAGTTTTAAGAAGACTGTTTAAGCCTTTTTTTAAAGCTTGGGGAGCAATTTTTGTATCTGCATTGAAATGAGCTACCTGGGCACGCGCATGAACCCCGGCATCTGTCCTTCCTGAACCATGAATTTTAATTTCCTGGTTCAAAATAATTGAAAGTACCTTTTCAAGTTCTCCTTGAATGGTCGTTTTATCCGTTTGCCGCTGCCACCCAAAAAATCCTGTACCATCGTATTCAATAACGATTTTGAAATTCTGTGTCATACCTTGGCGAATTTATTCACCGCCTCCACCATCTGATAGTACCCGTTTGATCCTCTCATTGGCATTGCCAATATGGTGTGACAACATTATTGCAGCATCCCGGCCTAAAACTTCGGAGTATTTTAAATAAAGTCTTTTATATGCCATGGCTACCTCGCCCTGAATTGATAATCCACGCGGAGTAGGGTGGATAAATGCCACTTTGCCTTCATTCTGGCGTCGTACAAGTTTCTTCTTTGCAAGTGCATCTATAAATCGTGTCACAGTGGAAGGATTTAACTGAAGCAACCGGCTCAACTCTTTTGGACTAATTCCTGGGGAATCATAAACCAGTAACAACAGTGATGCGTGTGCTGGAGAAATTTTTAGGGGCTTAAATTCAATCTCAGCAAGCTTT
This sequence comes from Desulfobacterales bacterium, assembly GCA_022361535.1. The sequence goes on along the minus strand of JAKSAU010001285.1, from coordinate 6,153 downwards.
AACAGATGTCGTGAGAACGCATTTGTATTAAAAAACAGACAGGTTTCTAAAAAATTTTCTTGGGGTATTTCCATGGAAATTGTCCTTAACTTTTGCATGTACAAGTATTAACTTACATGCATTATGTCAAGAAAAACAACTATCGATATTCCCATGATTATTTAAAAAAATTAAGATTAATCATCTCTTTGCAGTTATCAATTGAAATGACAATTGTTTTTTCGGTATGCTTTTCGATTAATAGATTAGAGCTAGCATTTGAAATAAATATTGCAAATTCATAAGGAAAGAACTACCCGGATTACCCTCTCCCATTTACACCGCTATAAAACGGTCTTATAATACCGATCCATAATTATTACTAATACCCAAACGTATATATTTAAGGAGCTATTTGTCTCATGAAGGGATTCAAATTTACTGGTATTGCAGCCGGTATAAAAAAAACCGGGCTAAAAGACCTCGGATTAATATATAGTGAAAAACCTTGCTCCGCTACTGCATTGTTTACAAAAAATAAAGTGGTTGCAGCACCTGTAATTTTAGGTAAAAAAGTTGTTGAAAATGGCAAGCTTCAGGCTATACTTGCTAACTCTGGTAATGCCAACTGCTTTACAGGAGATAAGGGTATGAAGGATGCCATGCTCTGTACAAACATGGTTTCAGAGAACCTGAATATTGATCCTGACCTTGTCATGGTCTCATCCACTGGCGTTATTGGCGCTCCCCTACCCATAGATAAGTTTGAATCAGGTATTCCGCATGCTGTATCAAATTTAGAAAATGGCAGTATCACGGATTTTTCAGATGCAATATTAACTACGGATACCTGCAGGAAAATAGTATCCAAATCCGGCACTATTGATAGTCAAGCAGGACCTAAACCTTTCTGTGTTACAGGCATTGCAAAAGGTTCCGGAATGATAAGGCCAGATATGGCTACTATGCTTGCCTATGTCCTTACTGACGTATCCATTGAACCTGGCATTTTGAAAAAAGCATTGATCCATGCAAATAATCGCTCCTTTAATCGAATTACAGTTGACGGGGATACCAGCACCAATGACACCCTGGTATGCATGGCCAGCGGGGCAGGGGAGGCGATCATTGATTCAGGTGAGTCTTTAGCTGCATTTCAATCCTTGCTGGATGAGGTCTGTTATGATTTAGCTAAAATGGTAGTCAAAGACGGAGAAGGGGCAACCAAAGTGGCTGGGATCACCGTTAAAGGTGCACAAACCCAAGAAGATGCGTTTAAAGCAGCAGAAGCCATTGCCCATTCAAACCTTGTAAAAACAGCAATTTACGGGGAGGACCCAAATTGGGGCAGGATTACAGCTGCAGCAGGACGTTCAGGGGCTGTTGTTGACCAACAAAAAATGGACCTGTTTTTTGCTGATACCGCACTTGTTCTCCAAGGGCAATGGCTTGGCCATGAAGCCGAAAAAAAAGCCGCGAACTTAATGAAACAAGATGAAATTCAAATAACGCTTGATCTTAACCTGGGAGAATGCTTCGATCATTTCCTTTTTTGTGACTTTAGCGAAAACTATGTCAAGATCAACGCAGATTACAGGACTTAAATAAGAATGCGTCTGCAAAAATTCTTAGCCCATGCCGGTATTTGCTCGCGCAGAAAGGCAGAAACCTTAATTCTTGAGGGCAGCGTAAAGGTAAATGGCATAATTATAAAAGAGTTGGGTACCCAGGTTGACCCTGAATCAGACCTGGTTTTATTTGAAGGTAAAAAGGTTGTTTTGCCTTCAAGTGACAAAGGATCAACCTATATCGCGGTGAACAAACCCAAAGGAGTGGTGACAACCTGTTCACAAAAAAATGCTAAAATCATACTAGATCTTGTACCCGTTAAACAGCGTATCTACCCTGTTGGCCGTCTTGATAAAGATTCTGTTGGACTGGTTCTGCTTACTGATGACGGAGATTTGCACAATAAATTATCACACCCTTCTCATGATCACGAGAAAGAATACCTTGTATTTACAACTCATCCAATAAATGATCGCGCTTTGAAATCTATGGCTGAAGGCATGATCATTGACGGTCAAAAAACAAGGAAAGCAAAGGTAAGAAGAGTATCAAAAAATGGATTTAAAATTATTCTTAAACAGGGGTTGAACCGTCAGATCAGAAAAATGGTGGGAAAAACAGGAAACAAGGTTGATATGCTCAAAAGGATCAGGATGGCGCATATCAACCTTGGAAATCTTTCACCTGGCAAGTGGCGATATCTCACCAAAGAGGAGGTGAAAAAACTAAAGCAGTGATTGAATACCAATACTTTTTTTGATCTTATCCAAGAATGGAGCAGAAAATTCCCTGGCCTTTACGGCTCCTTTTTGAAGAATCTCTTCTATGTCACCTGGATTCTTGATCAACTCTTCATACTGCTCTCTAGGCGTTTTTAGTATCTCGTTAATATATTCAAAAAGTTCCTGCTTCATTGCCCCCCAAGCAATACCGGCCCGGTACTTGTCTGCCATGATTTTGGTTTCCTGCTCGGTAGCAAACGCCTGGTAAATAGAAAACAGGGTGCAGGTATCAGGATCTTTTGGCTCATCAGGCTCAAGAGAATTGGTCTGTATTTTCATAATCATTTTACGAAGCCGCTTTTCCGTATCAAACAAGGGGATGAAATTGTTGTAACTTTTGCTCATTTTACGGCCATCCAAGCCGGATAATACGGCAGCTGTTTCATCTACAACAACCTCAGGCAAAATAAACAACTTTTTATAAACATGATTAAATCGCGCGGCGATATCTCTTGTCATTTCAAGATGCTGTACCTGATCTTTTCCCACAGGTACTTTTCTGGCATTGAACATTAAAATATCAGCGGCCATCAGAACCGGGTAAGAAAAAAGCCCCATGGTAACACCTTTATCAGGATCCTTGTTTTCCTGCTCTTCATTTTCTTGAACTGCGGCTTTATATGCATGAGCCCTGTTCATTAATCCCTTAGCTGTCAGACAGGTTAAAATCCAAGTAAGCTCAGGGATTTCAGGGATGTCTGACTGCCGGTAAAACACGCAGTTTTCATGATCCAGCCCCAAAGCGATCCATGCTGCGGCAATTTCAAGGGCAGACTGTTTACGCTTTTTGGGATCATGATTTTTTATTAAAGAGTGGTAATCTGCAAGAAAATAGTATGAGGTGAGGTCAGGGTTCTTGCTCGATTCAACAGCAGGACGTATGGCTCCTACGTAATTTCCCAGGTGAGGGGTGCCAGAAGTGGTGATTCCGGTGAGAAAGTCTGCGTTTTTCATTTATCTTCCTAAATAGTATTTAAAAGTATAGTTTAAGGTTTGCTGAACAAGAGGATCTATCAAAAAGCTCTGTATTTTTCAAGTTAGTGTCCGTAATTACATGGTTTAGCTAATGAGTTCATTTTCAATTGCATATCTGGTTGCAAACGCAATCTCTTGCTGTTTGGTAGTTAGCTTCTTGTATAACTTTTCATTTAAAATCAAATTCAAGATCTGGGTGTAAACCGGCCCAGGCGAAATACCAATTGCCAAAAGATCCTTACCGCGGATAATGGGTTTAATATGACGATGGTGGGTGTAAAATTTTGAAATAGCCTTTTGGACCTCTTCATTTTTAGTTAATGCCATCATATAAAGAATAAATTCAGTTTTAAAATTGACCAGTCCCCAATACATCTCCTGGCGGGATACAGGAAAATTGTTTTCAATCGAACTCAACCTGTTTTCAGCTTTATAACGCCGGTCAAGCAACAATTTTCTCTCTTTGAAGGGAACCATGAGGCGATCTAAAATTTCACTGCATACCCTGAAAGGATGGCGGTGGAGCAAAGCCATTAAATAGACAGCCCATCTTGGGTATGGCTCATCTACATATAGCAAATCATGCCATGTCAATGCTTTGTTCACAGAATCAAAAAGCTCGTACGTCTTGGGTGTAATGCTGAGTTCTTTATGGATTACTTTGTCCACTCCGTAACTTGCAATTGTTTCAACTGCCGGTATAGGATTATCTTCGCTGAATATCTGTTTGAGTTCCGACAATACTCTGAGGCCGCTCAAATGCTTAAATGTTCCAATTTTCAAGGCGTTTTTAATTAAATTAGAAGTTACTTTTCCTATTTTAAATCCAAACCGGTTTGAAAACTTTATGGCACGGAATATCCGTGTAGGATCTTCTACAAAACTTAAATTGTGAATAATACGTATTGTTTTATCCTTAAGATCTCTTCCTGCACCAAAATAATCAATGAGAGTGCCCCAAGTTTCCTGATTTAGTGAAATGGCCAGTGTGTTGATAGTAAAATCCCGTCTGGCCATATCCAGTTTAATGGATGAGTTCTCGACTATAGGAAGAGCTGCAGGCATGGTGTAGTATTCAAGCCTGGCTGAGGCCACATCCACTTTAAACTCATCCGGGAACACAATCACTGCAGTATTGAACTTATGATGGGGATGAACCCGACAGCCATGCGCTTTAGCAAAAAACTTTGCAAAGGCGATACCGTCTCCTTCAACTACGACATCGACATCCTCTATAGGCCGGTCCAGCATCAGATCTCTTACAAATCCGCCAACAACGTAGATTTCAAGCCCCAATTGATCGCCTGCGTTGCCGATATCCCTCAGTAAAGAATTGAGCCGGTCATCAAGGCGTTGATTAAGTAAATTTTTAACGTGTTTAGTTTTTGCGTTGGGATGCGTGATTATTTGTTTTTCAGTTCTGGAGACTTCACGATTGTGCTCGACAAGATAATCAAGTAGATCTGTGCGGGTGATAACTCCTGAAACTCTACCATCATCCATTACAGGCAGAACCCGCTGCTTATCTTCAATAATTTTTAATTCTATTTCAGCAAGATCTGCATCTAAACTAACCCAATGGACTTCAGAGTCCATATATTCGAATACAGGTTGATCCCCCAGTTTATGATAAAGCAGCTTCTCTACTACCTGCCTTGTAATAAACCCTTCGTACTCCTGTGTGTTGCCGTTTACAGCAAGCAAGGTATTTATATTGTACCGGGTCATTAAAGTACCTGCCTCTTTACAGGGGCGTCGGGCGTCAATGGTAATGGCCGGTGATGACATAAGCTTTTTTGCCACTCGGATCTGTTTGAGTTGATGTTTAATCAATTCAACCAAACGCATCTCAACTTGAGGGAGTGTCTGATTCTCTACTTTTGCTGATGCAGCATAAGAGTGACCGCCACCGCCCAATTCTGAAAGAATCTTTCCTACATCTAATTCTGGAAGGCGGTTCCGGGCAATAATATGCACTTTTGCCCCCATCAGGATCAAGGCAAAATATATATCCAAATCTTCCATTCTAACAATTTTTTGGACTATGGAGGCCAGATCGGGAATATACGAAGTTGAAGAAATCACAGACATGTGGATCTGAATTCCGTTTATTCGATGGGGAGCCATCTCGTTTATCAGTTCATTTAGCCAGGTGACTTGTTCAGTTTTCATCTCTCTTACCACCAGACTTGAGATGGTACTCAAGCTTGCACCGCAAGAAAGAAGAAAACCAGCCTGGACAAAATCAGCTTCAGTCGTAGATGTATAAGTAAAATTGCCGGTATCTTCGTATATGCCTAACGCCATCACAGTTGCTTCTTCGCCGCTTAAACGTATCCCTTTTTCCTGGAGAATCTCACACATGATTGTCGTGGTCGCCCCATATGGTTTTGATACGTCGCAAGACCCCTTTATCTCACCTGGCATGGGCGGATGGTGGTCAAATATATCAATGATGAGATCTTGTTTTTTTAAAAGAGATTCAATACCGGTTAGTCTGTTTTTCTGCCTGGTATCAACAATAACGAGACGCTTGGTTTGAGAAAAATCGATACTGGCCGGATCAGCCATATTAAACAGGTAGCTCATTGAGTGGATGAAAAAATCCCTCAAACTTTTTTCCTGGGAACCTGGGAATATGATTACTGCTTCAGGATAGAGCTTCTGGGCAGCCAGCATAGCGCCTATGGCGTCAAAGTCGGCATTGACATGGCTGGTAATGACAGTTTCAGCAGTAATAGCAGCTTTTTTAGAGGTCACCGTTTAACTCCTGTTGAAAATACGATTTGAAATTTATATAGTATATTTACCTATAATTTACAATTATCAGGGAATTCAACTGGATTCG
>JAKSAU010001173.1 GCA_022361535.1 Desulfobacterales bacterium | reverse complement strand
TAATTCATCAGGTGGTATATGAAATTGTAATTGCATCGAGCACATCTAAATGTAGGCTCTGACAAGTATCTGGCATTCTTCTGCAGACAACTGCCGGTCCTTACGAAAGGATTTGAATTGGTTTTCGAGGCCGGGTTTTTAACCACTCATATTTCGCTATTGGAAAAACGGTTTTGTTTGTCTTACGCCCGCGACTTTTCATGTGTTGAATATTTTCTGGATTCAATAGAGACGTCAGAGCAGATCTCCGAGAATTTAATTTTATCCTGGGATACCCGCAGCAAAGGGATTTATGTATCAAAGTTCTATCCCAAACTTTGCTTGGAAACAGCTTCCAAGTATCTTTCAGCCGCATGTTTTTATCTGATCGTTTTCCATGCTGTCCATGAGTTCCACCTCAAGGATGAATGCACGGTCTGGCTGGAAACAGATACGGATGTGTTTCAAAACTTTTATAGCAAACTCAAAGAATTCGAATTCAGGGTGTCCAGCGCACGGGTTGGAAACCGGGTATGCCTAAAAGGCATTTTTCACGATCTGCCCATCCACACTCGTCCCATTGAAAGGGTAGAAAACATATTCTCGGATCTGAAGTAGCAAAAGAAAGCGGTTAGTTTTTCCGGGGTCTGGATGTAAGAAATAGTCTTGAAAAAATAATCAACACTATAAAACCGCCAATAAAAAAACTGGGGAATAGAAAAAACGTCTCTTTAAATACCAAATTGTCCAGTTCCTGGCCTGTCAGTTGTGTGTCCATCATGTTGCGCTGTACTTTAAGAATTAGTGCATAACCGACACCGAGCAGCCCATACGCCATATTATAGGAAAGACCTTTGAAGCTAAGCACTGTGGCCCGCTGTGATGAAGGGGTTTCCCGGTTGATGTAAAAACTTACGAAAAAACCGTTGAAATACATGGCTGCAAATGTGATCAAAGCAGGTATCATTCCTACCCAGGGGATAAAAAACGCCATTAGGGTCAAACCTGATAAAGTTAACCCCGCGGTCAGCCATAAGCCTGTATCTGGCGATCGGTTTTCTGCCAACGTTCTGGCCAATCTTGGAACAATAAAACCGAGCATGGCAACCCCAGCTCCTAAAATCCCGAATAAAGACTCAGGAAGAAGGATCATCCTGTAATACTGGCTGGACAATGTAATCACCATGCGGATGGTTCCGTCAAACAGCATGCCGAACAGGATAACACTCAATACAAATGGAGTGGATAATATCCATCCGCCTGCTTTGAATGTGAGACCAAAGGCGGTTTTAAGATCCGTGAATCTTCCGGATCCGTTCTTGTTTACTGAGGACGGGGTATCAACAACCTCCTCCATGCCTGATGTTGCCACACATGCACCTAAGGCAAGTATCAATGTTCCGTATAGAGGAAACCGCATGGTGATTTCCTGGGTAAGTGATGTTGAAAATCCAAAGGCATTTGCAAGGCGGTTCATTAAGGCCGGGTCATAGATGGCTGCTCCTGTTGTCATGGCAATGATAAAGCCAAAAGATTGAAACCGGGTGACCACTTCCAATACACGGCCCCATTCTTTAGGGTCACCATATTTTTTTAATGCATCATAGGCAAGGGCCTCGTCCGCCCCGCTTGCTGCAGCTTCTGCCAGCCCGCTTAATACGCGGTTTATCAAAAAGACCCAAAACACCAGGGCTGTATTTGCCGTTGGCAGAAATGCAATCAGCCCGACCTCTATGACCATGGTCAAGGTTGCAAAGACGACCAGGCGCTTTCTGCCTATTGTATCTGCAAGCGCACCAGAAGGTACCTCTGCCATGACAATGGTGGCAGCCCAAACAGCGTTGAGCAAAGAAAATTGTGCCACTGTAAGGCCAAAGTCCAGAAAAAGGATGGTAAACACCGGGTAATAGAACCTGGAGTTAAACAATACCTTGAACGCGATGTAACGTTGAATGTTTGAAATGGAAAGGGCGGGTAAAGGCCCGGAATCCCGGAATGTCTCAGAGGTCATTCACTGCCTTTTTCTGTATCTGGAATCAGGGTTTTAAGAATATCTTCCTTACCTATAATGCCCACAAGTTTTTTATTTTCTATTACGGGTATCGTGTGAAAGTGCTTTTCAACCATAAGACTTGCAATTTCGGACAGTGATGTGTCCGGCGTTACCGTAGTTACCTCGGTTACCATTGCGTCTTCTACATATGTCGCGGACATTTTCTGGAAATCTTCCTCTACTTTTTTAGAAGAGGATAACGGAATAATACCGTCCAGAATAGTAAATATGGGTGGGATGGGCAGTTCTTTTTGCTGGAAAATCAAGTCGCTCTGGCACAGAATGCCTACCAGTTCATCCTGGTCGTCGACAACTGGTGCGCCATTGATATGATTGTTGAGCAGTACCTCCACAGCCCGGGTGATTTCAGTGTCCGGATTAATGCATATGATGTTGGTTTCCATAATATCCGATGCTTTCATCGTCTTGCTCCTCCCCTCCACCAGTGGTGATTTGCTTTATCTGTCAATATACATGAAAACCTTTAACGGGTAAAGTTGGATGCAGCATTTGGCTTTGGAACTTAGGCTCCTTTGTCCTATGAGAAAGGCATCAGACGTATTTTAAGAAAAAATACGGCAGCCGTTTTTTAGGACAAACGCCCCGGTATTTGTATAAGGCGGTTGGCCTGCCGGACATATCAAAATGAGAAAGATTGTATTTATCTTGGTACCATGGTATATGAATCCATAAATATTTAGTTTTAGGGGAAAACCATGGGAAAAGATTTTAAACTATTGTTGGCCGGGCAACTGATCTCCCAAGTGGGAGACAAGTTTCATATGATTGCCCTGGCGTTTTGGGTGCTTGAGACCACAGGCTCTTCCGGGAAGATGGGCCTTGTGTTGGCCGCATCTTTGGTTCCCGGACTGATAGCCGGTCTTTTTTCCGGTTCTGTCATTGACCGGAATTCCAAGAAGCATATTATCGTAGGCACAGATTTGATCCGGGGTGTCTTGTTGCTTTTGTTCACAGCCCTGTTTGCTTTTGGGTTTACTAATTTTTTTATAATACTTGGGCTTCAAGTGATATTATCTTTGAATGCAGCGTTTTTTGATCCTTGTATCCCGGCGGTAATTCCAAGAATTGTGGGATCGAGTAAATTGTCACAGGCCAATGCCATGCATCAAACAGCTGCAGGAATCGCTTTGATAGGTGGGGCTGCATTGGGTGGTTTGGCCGTTGCCGTGGTTGGTTACGTATGGATATTTTTTCTAAACGGGCTGTCATTTTTATTCTCAGCATGTTTTGAAATGTTTATCCGTATTCCTAAGTCAGGTGAAGGAAAAGTAAAAACAACGTTGGTTTCGGATATAAAGGCAGGATACGCATATCTGTTTAATAGTAGATCACTGGTCGTTATTTTGTTCATGGTAGCGGTAATCCATTTTTTTGTCGGGGGGATTGAAGTGTTTATGCCTGTGATTGCCCATGGTATGCCCAATGGGGGACCAAAAACACTAGGGTTTTTTCAGGCGGCACTTGGCAGTGGAACATTGCTTATGTCACTGGTTCTTGCAAGAACGAACCTGACCTCAAAGGTTGCCAAAGGACTGTTTACTTCGGTCATGACAATGGGAGGTATCCAGGTCTTGTCATGGGTTTGCCCAATGATGGGGACGTTTGCATGGGTTGGATATTCATTTTGCTTTGTATTATGGGGGGCAGCAATGGTAAGAGCTGCTGTCTGTTTTAGAACGCTGATCCAGCAATATACAAAAGAGTCCTTCAGCGGCCGGGTTTTTGCGCTTGCCTCAACTCTTGGCAATGCCTCTATCCCTGCAGCCATGATTATGTTCGGTATTCTAACAGACCACATTGAAACTTATACTATTATGCCGCTCTCCGGGGTGATCTTGATAGGCCTTGGTGCAATCTCATTAATGATTTTTAAAGGAGACAAGACATGACACGTAAAAGTACGACAACCGGATCAAAGAAAATACAAAGGGTGCAAACCGGTGTCAGGATGGAAAAACGTATTTTAAAAGTACTCAAAGGATTGGCAGAGTATCATGATATGACCCTTGGAGATTTGCTGGAAGGTATTGTTCTCCATGCTTTTGAAGGCAAAGCACCTTTTGGTGAAGATAACCTAAAGAGAATTGAATCACTAAAACAGATCTATGAATTGGATTTGACCAGCCAGGACAGCCACAAGCTCGTAGAGTCCTGACCGGTTCAAATTACTGTCTTTTATTGGCCGTTAGAGAGAGTGGGCAGGGTCCTGACTGTGACCATGGGTTGATCCTGAAAACCGGTTATAAAGGATTAAACCTGTCAGAATCAGTGCTGACACCAGCTGGACAGAATACGGAAATAGTTCTCCGGCCTGTCCGACAACGACCTGGGGATTGACACCGGACATGGTGTAGATCCAGTCAACAAGTCCACCCATTGCCAACGCGCACAAAGAGATCATGGTCAAGTAAATGACAAGAGCCCTGGTGTTAAAAACATTGCGGACAATGGCCATGGTTGCCGCATTTGTAGCAGGTCCGGCCAGAAGAAATACAAGAGCTGCTCCCGGGTTAAGCCCTTTTAAAATAAGGGCTGCGGCAATGGGCGTAGAGGAAGTGGCACAAACATACATGGGGATACCGGCAGCCAGCATTACAAGCATGGAAAGCAAGGGATGGGAATTGGCCCACAATGTCAAGTCTTCCGGGAAAAAGTAGGTGATGCCTCCGGCAATGAGAATGCCAATTAGAAACGGTTTTGCAATATCAGTCAGCAATTCGCCGTATGCATACTTGAATCCTTCTGTCAGCCGTTGTCCAAGCGGGGCTTTGTCTGATTTTTTTTCACCTGCACCGCAGGTGCTAGCACATCCTCAGCCACTGCCTTGTACAGGAGCAGGCCGGGTTGGGGTTTTTTCGTGGCCGAAAAAGTTTTGGGCAATACCTGTGCTGACTGCGGTTATAAAGGCTGCAACAGGCCTGACTACAGTCATGATCGGATCCAGCATGGCATAGGAAACGGCAATGGAATCCACCCCGGATTCAGGCGTGGAGATCATGAAAGAAAGGGCTGCACCTGAATTTGCGCCTTGTTTTTTAAGCCCTGTGGCAACTGGCACAACACCGCAAGAGCACAGTGGGAGCGGGATACCGAAAAGAGCAGATAGAAAAACCGGTTTTACCTTACCTTTGCCAAGATATTGCTTTATTTTGTCTGCTTTGAAAAATACATAGAGAAGGCCGGCAATAAAAAAGCCAAACAGCATATATATGGACACATCCAGATACAAATGCCAGGATTCTTTTAGTATTTCTATTATGGTTGTCATAAGTCTTCCTTAAGATACAATTTGCCTATTCAACATTCGTTCATCTGAGCATTTGTTCATATGTATAATGTTATTTAGTTTGAGTGTCAAGATAAATTTGGCGAGAATTAAAGAAATTATAAAGTGACCAGGTGATCCATCACAACTTTTGCGTCCACGACCGCAGTGTAGATTAGGTTGGAGTGGCGCTTTTCCTTGATCGCACCCTGGGGGTCAACTTCCATATAGGAGGGGCTGATGGCCCCGCCAATGGCATAGATACCTTTGGCACTGGTTTCCAGGGTCTGGGAAAGCATAAGAAGGCGTTCTCCTTCTTTTGCAATTTTACAAATCGCACCGGTACAGGTGATTTGCTGGAGATCAAGGCTGTCAAAAATAGCAGACGGACCATGATGGCCGATGCAGGCAATTACATTTTTCATGGGAAAACTCATGCCCTGATACAGGTATAAATCACTTCCCATGGACGCACCTGATGTCTGGTGGATATACAGGCGGTCAATACCGTCGGCATCTACCTCTCCGATTTTTGGTACAGCGCGTTGCAGAATTTTAATATGGCCCCCTAAAAGCACTTCCTCACCCAGGTCCCGGGCCGTATCTTTGTTGATTTCAAATATTTCTTTGATGTGTGCCCAGTAAACAGAGGTGTCATCATCTGCCTCACGTTTTATGCGGGACAAAGATGCAACCACATCAGCTGCCGCGTTTCCGCCGCCAATAACCAGGACATCTATGCCGATGTAATCTTCTCCATTTTCTATATTCCTGGCAACGGTTTTGGCTTCGCCGTAAATGCCCAGGTCATTGGGGATATTACTGCCAAATGCCAGAATGATATTTTTAGCTGTGTAAGTGTCAGTTTCGGTCATTACCCGGTAGTCCGGGTGCTGACCTTCAATGGATTTGAACTCCTCGTTGTATCTGATATTCAGATCATGTTCTTCCACAACGGCACGTGCCTGATCAATATAGGCTTCCACAGGGATACGGGAATCCGGTGGTCTGACTTCATCCACCGGAAATGGATCGGTGTAACGTTTGGGGATGGTAGGATATACTTTTTTCCCTTTAGGGTATGTATCAATAATTCCTTGCATGGGATTATGTCCTTTTTCCAAAATCAGGTAGGACATACCAGCCTTGCGGGCCAGCAATGCCGCGGCCATGCCGCCAGGACCGGAACCAACAATAAGTACATCCAGCTTATTCACCATAAATTGCACCTCTGAATTTGTTTCAAATAATAAAGCGGCGTCAGTTTAGCATGAAAGGGGATAGCTTGTCCATCCAGCAGGCAGATCGACAAAGGGACATCACATAAGCAGAGATCGGCTCGTTTATCCCGGAACCGGCTGCCGAATTTTGTCCCAAAATACGCCTGATGCCGTTTCCGGGACAAACGAGCCTAAGAGCCAACGCTAAATGTATTACTCATGTCATGGACAAATAGGTTCCCAACTTAGGTGATTTGTGGCAGTACTTAAGATTACGGATGTCAATCAAGAAAGGAACGCGGAAATGGACAATGAAATTGTAATATTCAACGGAATGCTTCTGACAATGGAAGAAGGGCTTCCGATCATAGAGAACGGTGTTGTACGGATACAAAATGGTGAAATTATAGAGTGCGGAGCAGCAGGTAAGATCGATGATAAGGGAGCAGATAAAAGAATTGACGCACAAGAAGGGATTATTATGCCAGGTTTTGTCAACGGTCACACCCATGCACCTATGTCTATGTTTCGGGGGCTTGCCGATGACCTGCCGCTGGAAACCTGGCTCAATGAGCATATCTTCCCTGCAGAAGCCAGGGACGTAAACCCAGAGTCCGTTGCCACCTGGACAACCCATTCCTGCCGGGAGATG
>JAKSAU010000745.1 GCA_022361535.1 Desulfobacterales bacterium | reverse complement strand
GGGATTGAACCCGGATTCGTAGAAAAAGTCGGAGGAAACAATGACTTGTCCAAAAACAAATGACCCTTGTCACCCTACAGCGCAGACAACGCCACTTGATCTCTTTAACGATCAGGGACATTCGGCTTTGACATACCGCATCGGCACCCATGGGCATTTTAAAGAGGCAATGCTCAGAAGATTAAGTAAGGATGGCGGGCTTAAGAGTTTGACCACAAGGGCTGATGATGACCCGACAATCGCGCTTCTTGATGGATGGGCGTCTGCATTGGATGTGCTGACTTTCTACCAGGAAAGAATCATCAATGAAGGGTTTCTGCCAACGGCAATAGAACGCAGATCCATACTTGAGCTTGCCAATACCATTGGGTACACGCTTTCACCCGGTGTCTCAGCAGGCACGTATCTGTCATTTACCGTTGAAAAAACGCCGACCGGGGATGACAGTGTGATTTTTCACAAGGGGCTACCTGTTCAAAGTGTTCCTGAGCAGGATGAAACCCCGCAGATGTTTGAAACCTCGGAGGACATGACAGCAAGGATCGCCTGGAATGAACTGGTTCCCCGGCAAACTCTGCCCCAATCTTTTGACCGGACAACAGACACCATTTATGTGAATGCAACCTCCGGCCCTGTTGAACCGGGGGATCTGATTTTACTGGTCGGGCCGAGAAGAGAATCATCTCCATTCAGCGAACGGTGGGATGTGCGCAGGGTTCGAAGTGCAGAACCTTTATACGACGAGCAAACCGTAAAAATAACATGGGATATTGATCTAGGCCATGAAGACCCGATTGTACATCCCTCAGACGATCCTAAGCTTTTCAGGCTGGGCAAAAAAGCCTCTTTGTTTGGATTCAATGCTGCTGACTGGCGCGGACTGCCTGTAACAACACAGGGGGCCTATACTACGAGTGGTAGCCAGACAACCGAATGGCCGGACTTTGAAATCCAGACCGTTAACAAGCGGCAAATTGATCTGGACAGGGAGTATGAGGGTATTTTACCCAAGGACTGGGTGCTCTTGGATAAGCCTTCCTACAGGGAATTATACCGGGTAGAAAAATCCTATACATCTTCACGCAATGATTTCGGCCTGACCGGGAAAGTAACGTCTTTGGAGCTGGATTACCAGCAGCATCTTTCCTGGTTTCCATTACGCAAATCAACCGTGTATATCTCTGATGAACAGCTTGAGATTGCGCCAAGACCGTTTCTTACACCTGTCTTTGGCGATAAGGTTACTTTATCTGAAACCATCCCTGAAATGAAAGAAGGGCGCACACTTGTTTTCCGTGGAAAAGCCGTAACAACTCTTAAAGTGGCATATCCCATAGAAAGTGACAGCACCCGTGATCCTGATGACCATGAAGTGCCGCCAAGTCTTGTCCTCACACGCCTGGACGGCCTGGGAACCGTATCCCTGGAGTATCAAGAAACCGTTACGTTGTTGCAGCCGCCTGTAAGGCTTGCAAACGGTTATATCCGCTGGACTGTTGAAACAAACGCCCAAATTCCGGGAACAGTTGAGACACGATTTGACGATCTGGAGGCAGTCGTGACGGAGGACAATGATGAAAACGGGCTTCCGTCCGTATATGACAGCAACGATACAGTGGAAGTCGTGACTATTAAATCCATGGATCATCAGGACGGTCACACCATCCTTGTATTGGAATCCCCACTTAAAAATACGTTCATTCGATCCTCACTTAAAATTTACGGGAATACCGTGTTTGCAACCCATGGTGAAACACGGTCTGAACCTTTGGGCAGCGGGGATAACAGTTTGACCCACCAGGCGTTTAAGCTGCGCCAGTTCCCTTTGACATATGTACCTTCAACAAGTGCTTCCGGTGCTCAAAACAGCCTTCAGGTAGTTGTTGACGGTATTACATGGAACGAGGTGTCAACATTGTATAATACAAAACCGGATGACCGTGTTTTTTCTGTGGCGCACAATGATGACGGCACATCCAAAGTTAAGTTCGGTGATGGTATTATGGGTGAGCGGCTGCCTACGGGCCGGGATAACGTTACTGCCTCCTACAGGATCGGGATTGGTCTTGACGGGCAGGTGAAGCGGGGCCAGATCAGCCTGCCCATGAGCCGGCCGCTTGGATTTAAAGATGTGGTAAACCATATTGCGGCAACAGGTGCCCAGGATCCTGAAACACGTGATGAGGGCAGGGTGAATGCACCCCAGACGATTATCACCATGGACCGGATTGTTTCTGTAAAGGATTATGAAAACTTTGCAAGAAGGTATGCAGGGATCGGAAAGGCTGAGGCAATTGTACTGTGGCATGGCCAGAACAGCATCATTCACCTTACAGTCGGTGCAAGCGACGGCAAGCCCGTGGACCGGGAGGGCGGATTGATGGACCGGCTTGCCGCAGCCATTGACTCTGTCCGCCATGATGATCAGCAGCTGTTTATCGATACGTATATTGAAGAAACCTTTGGTTGTTCATTCCAGTTAGGTTTTGAACAGGGCTATAACGCGCAGGTCGTCATGGCAAGTGTTAAAAAGACGCTGTCTGAGACATATTCTTATTCGAACAGGCAGTTTGCTCAAGGGGTCACTTATTCTCAGCTTTTAGACCTGGTGCATGACGTTGAGGGGGTTAAGGTTGCGGTACTAACCTATCTTGATGATTTGCCGCCCACGACTCAGCCCCAGATTGCAGCGCAGAGCGCCCACTGGGACGATGCCGGTGAAACCATCATACCATCAGCCCTGCTCACAATTGACGAGGAACAAATCTATCTGGAGGAAATGGGCATATGACGACATCAAAACGACTTTCCAGCCAGGATGTATACAACCTTATTCCATCGGTATATCGTCTCAGGGATGCCCAAAACGGCTATGTACTCAAAGCGTTGGCTGATGTGATTCACAGCGAAGGCGTCAAAGTCGAAGACAACATTTCGCAATTATATGATGACTGGTTTATTGATACCTGCCAGGAGTGGGTAGTTCCATATATTGGCGAGCTTCTCGGTATCAGCGGGCTGCAGGATATTGAAGAGGCAGCCGGGGTAAGCAGAAGGGCCTTTGTGGCGAACACGATCGGATATCGACGGCGTAAAGGCACCATTGGTGTGCTTGAGCAATTGGCATATGATATTACGGGCTGGCGGTCTATTGCGGTTGAGTTTTTCTCCCGCCTTGGCTGGACACAGAATATGAATCATGTAAAGCCGGGATTTGGCGGGCCTGTATCATTGAAATCAGCCGATACCCTGGAATTGACCGGTTCGCCTTTTGACAAGCTGACCCACACGGCAGATGTGCGTTCTGTTGAAGTTGTCAGAGGGTTTGACAATATCGAGAACATCGGCCTGTTTTTGTGGCGGATACCTGCATACCGGGTTTACAACAGTGAAGTCAGAAGCCAGGGGAGTCCGGGCTGTTTTCACATTCATCCATGGCAGACAGATGCACCTTTGTATAATCCGCCCCTTGCCGATACCGGGATCACTGATCTTACGGACGAACGAAACGTTCCAGTGCCACTTCGTTCAAGACCGTTGTATCATGAATTGGAAAACCGCCGACAGGCAGTGGCGGCAAACTCTCACTTTTCTTATCTTTATTTTGACGACCGGGATGAGTCGGTATCGGAACAGGCCTTTGAGTTGATCCTTGACGGAACTGTTGTGCCTCCCGAGCAGATTTGTGTCTGTGATTTGTCCGGCTGGACCCGGCCGGAAGATACAAAAGACTATATTGTCACAGAAAATGACGGAACAACCTCGACCATATCAATGCCAATCGCTGCTGCCATAGATCCTGTGCTTGGCAGGCTTACGCTTCCTGGATCTGCCACAGCAACAGACATACGAATGTCTTATTCGTTTGGGTGGCCCGGTGATATCGGTGCCGGTACCTATAACAGGCAAACTGCATTTGACAATATCAATGACCGGGATATCACCTGGCACATAGGAGTTTCAAAAACAGATGCGCTGCTCCCGGGTGAGATTGTGGGCACAGTATCAGACGCAGTTAGCCTTTGGAACGCTCAGCCTGCCGGAACAGTGGGTGTGATTTCCATAATGGACAATTCTATTTTTACGGAAAATCTGACAGACGCCAACTCCATTAATATTCCGGAAGGAAGCAGACTTTTTATAGTTGCAGGGCAATGGCCCCGGATGCCTGTAATGGATAGTGTGCCGGGCCATATGGAACGGCAGATCGGACAACTGGTTTTAGACCAGACACGGGCATCCTTTGTTGGCAACATGTCAATCACGGGAACTGCGCCTTTTGACAGCGAACTTGGCGGTGAATTTTTCCTGAACGGAATAAGTATCCAAGGAAATGTGCTAATCGAGTCCGGGAATTTAAGCTCAGTGCGCGTTGATCATTGCACAAGTTTCCCCTCAAAAGGGGGGATCAGCATCGGGGCAAACAACCAGGATTTGTCTGTTTTTATTAACCGGTCGGTGACAGGACGCATTTCAACCACGGCTTCATTAGAACAAATACAGATTGAAGACTCCGTTGTTCAAGGAAATGTTGAAGCCATCCTTGCAGAAAATTGTCCAATCACGGTGCTGCAGTCCACCATATTGGGAACCTGCAGATGTCTTAACGTGACAGTCAGCAGCAGTATTTTTAATGCCCGGCTTGTGGCACGAAGAAAACAGGTTGGCTGTATCCGGTACAGTTATGTGGAACCGACATCACAGACACCGCGTAAGTTTCGCTGTCAGCCTGATATGGCTGTTCGCGATCTTCCTGCAAGTGAACATGATGCGGTTGAGGCACTGCTTCATCCTTCATTTACAAGTATAGACGAGTTTAATCCGGCATATTGCCAGTTGAGCAGAACCTGTGCGCAGGAAATAAAACAAGGCGGGGAGGGCGGCACTGAAATGGGGGCTTGGAACATGCTTGAGCAGCCATGCCGGTTTGCAAATTTAAGGGCTCAGATCGATGAATATATCAGGTTTGGTATGAAACTGGGGATCGAGTCTGCAACTTGAACAATGGGGATGGCATAGGCAGGCAGCGGCCAATTTATCCTAAGAGACGGCTGCCGAATTTTTTTTCCAAAAAATCCGCCTGATGCCGTTTCTTAGGATAAATCGGCCTTGGTACAAAATTAAATGCGTTATTCATGCAAACTAAATATAGAGACGAGATAAGAATAAGGAGACGGGCGTTATGAAAGGTGATTTCTCCAGACTGACATTTGATAAAACCAAGCACTATCGTTCAACAAGACTTCAGCAGGGGAGAGTAAGTGTTGATGCGGATTGGAATGAAGAAAGCGACATTGCCAATTATCGATTAGACACTGAAACAACCGATATTATCGGGTGCTGTGGTGCGCCCATATATCACTCAGGCTTTCATATTGTCACAGATACCACCCAACTGACTGCCGAGGAATTGGATTTAGATGAAAATGATTCGCCTGATCCCCTTGCTGATCCCGCGGATTTTTATATTTCCGGCGGCAGGATATATGTTGGCGGAAGACTCGTTGAAAATGAGCGCATTATTGCCTACACCCTTCAACCGGAACTGCCTCAGCTTAAACCGGTTGTCGACCCGGGGGTGTATCTTGCCTATCTTGATGTGTGGGACAGGCATATAACCGCACTTGAAGATCCGGATATCCGTGAAGTCGCCTTAGGCGGGCCAGATACTGCCACACGTATAAAAAACACGTGGCAGGTAAAACTGTTGCGCATCGGCGATGATGATGACAGTGATTCGTTGAATTGCCTGTCAGAGGTCAAAGGACTTTATACCGAACCAAGCGGTCAGTTGACTGCACGGTCAGAGCCTGACGGGACCAGTTCAAACCCTTGTATTGTGGCGCCTGCTGCAGGATACAGAAGGCTTGAGAATCAGCTTTACCGTATAGAGGTACATCAGGGCGGCACCCGCAATGCAGCCACGTTTAAATGGTCAAGGGATAACGGGTCTGTGGTTGCCCGCTGGGAGTCTCAAAATGGTAATGATATCTCTGTGTCCTCTGTCGGGCGGGACAAGGTGCTGCAGTTTAAGGCCGGGATGTGGGTTGAGCTGATTGATGATGAGCGGATTCTTTTAGGCCAGGCAGGAACTCTTGTCCGCATAGAAATGGTCAATGACCGTGTGCTGACCCTTGATACCACCACAGCAACCGACACGTTTGATATTGCAGATTTTGGAACCAATAAAAAAGTCAGGCGCTGGGACAGTATTGAGGTTTTGGATCCTTCGGGCAGCGGCTGGTATGATATCGAAGACGGGGTTCAGGTAAAATTTTCAAGCGGTACATATAATGTCGGAGATTACTGGATGATCCCGGCCCGGACAAATATCGGCGATATCCTGTGGCCAAAGCAAGGCACAACATGGCAGGCGGTTTCACCCCATGGCACAGCCCATGCCATCTGCCGTCTGGCAATCATGACGTTTGACGGCACAACATGGGCTTCCATTGACGATTGCCGCCCTATTTTTGTTCCCCTCAAAGACATGATTCAGTTTGACTATATTGGCGGGGACGGCCAGGAAGCCATACCGGGCGATCAACTGGACCGTCCCATACAAGTTGGTGTGGCAAGGGGCAGCCATCCAGTTGCCAATGCCCGGGTCCGTTTTAGGAGGATGTCGACCACAGGTTCCCTGTCTTCCAGCAGCGGCATGACAGAAGAGAGCGGCTCTGCACAGCAGCGAATTGTCCTGACAGATGATGAAGGCATGGCACGTGTAAATTGGCGCCTTGGCGGGCCAACAAGCCCGGTAACTCAAACGGTTCGCGCAGAGTTGCTGGCCGTGGATGATACAAGGCTTCATTTGCCCATTCATTTTAATGCACGCCTCAGCATTGCCTCGCAGGTATGGTTTGATAACTCAAACTGCCAGACGTTTTCAGGAGGTGATACCGTCCAGTACGCCATTGATACCATGGCAGGCCAGGCAAAACTGATCCGGTATGGTGGTGAAGGGCAGAATGCCAGGCCAGGAGAGGTTGTCCCCTGTCCGCTGCAGATCATCGTAGCAAATGTTTGCGGCCCGGTTGCCAATGCTAGAGTGGTTTTCAACCCTGACGGAAAAGGAAGGGTCGCTGTAAATCCAAGTGCATTGCCATCTGCAACGCCAGCTTCGGTTATAGTACAAACTGATGCCACAGGTCTTGCACAAGTCTATTGGCAGCTTGACCCTGATCCTGATCGCATCTGCCAGCATGTT